>NZ_JBHZCY010000133.1:0-26342 GCF_042786665.1 Kitasatospora sp. NPDC059146
CGTCGAGGCGGAAGTCGAACTCCCGGGTGCGGGTGGCGGCGCGGGTGAGGCGGCGGTTGACGGCGAGGGCGAGGGCCCAGGCGTGTTCGGCGACGGCGTACGGGCTGTAGTGGGAGACCCGGGCGACGGTGAGGCCGAGGTCGGCGGCGGCGTCGAGGTCGATGTTGTTGAAGCCGGTGGAGCGCTGGGCGATCAGCTCGGTGCCGCCGGCGGCGAGGACGGCCAGGGTGTCGGCGTCGAGGACGGCGTTGACGCTGCTGCTGACGGCGGGGTGGCCGGCGGCGAGCGGGGCGGTGTCGCGGTCGAGGAACACGTCCAGGCAGCGCAGCGCGTGCCGGCCGGCGAAGGCCCGTTCCAGCAGCGGCCGTTCGTCGGCCTGCACGCCGTACGCCAGGATCTCCATGCGTCGTCCTTCCGGGGAGGGCTCCTGGGGCCCACGCTAACGGGGCGGTGGCCGGAACGCCCGCCGGGCGCACGGGAGCCCCCGGCGGCTGCCGGGGGCTCCGGAACGGGCGGGAGGGGCGGCGGTCAGAGGACCGTCTCGGCCTCCTGGTAGCGCTCCTGCGGGACGGTCTTGAGCTCGGCGACGGCCTCGGCCAGCGGCACCAGGTTGATGTCGGTGCCCTGGAGGGCGGTGATGTGCCCGAAGGCGCCCTTGTGGACGGCCTCGACGGCGTGCCAGCCGAAGCGGGTGGCGAGCACCCGGTCGTAGGCGGTGGGGGTGCCGCCGCGCTGGGTGTGGCCGAGGATGACCGGGCGGGCCTCCTTGCCGAGGCGGTGCTCCAGTTCGCGGGAGAGCTGGGTGGCGATGCCGGTGAAGCGCTCGTGGCCGTAGATGTCCCTGCTGCCCTCCTCCCAGTGCATGGTGCCGGGCTCGGGCTTGGCGCCCTCGGCGCAGACCACGATGGCGAACTTCTTCTGCCGGTCGAAGCGCTCGCGGACCACGGCGGTGAGCTTCTCGATGTGGAAGGGGCGCTCCGGGACGACGATGGCGTGCGCACCGGCGGCCATGCCCGCGTTCAGCGCGATCCAGCCGGTGTGCCGGCCCATGACCTCGACGACCATGACCCGCTGGTGGGACTCGGCGGTGGTCTTCAACCGGTCCAGGGCCTCGGTGGCGACCGAGACGGCGGTGTCGAAGCCGAAGGTCACGTCGGTGGCGGCGATGTCGTTGTCGATGGTCTTGGGCACGCCGACGATCGGCAGGCCGGCGTCGCTCATCAGCTTGGCGGCCTTGAGGGTGCCCTCGCCGCCGATCGGGATCACGGCGTCCAGGCCGAGGTCGGAGCAGTACTTCTTGGCCCGCTCGACGCCGTCCCGCAGGTGGCTCGGCTGCACCCGGGAGGACCCGAGGATGGTGCCGCCCTGGGCCAGGATGCCGCTCACCGAGTCGAGGGTCAGGGGGCGGTGGTGCCCTTCCAGGAAACCGCGCCAACCGTCCTCGAACCCGATGATCTCGTCGCCGTGGTCGACCACCCCCCGGTGGACCACGGAACGGATCACCGCGTTCAGGCCGGGGCAGTCACCGCCGCTGGTCAGCACTCCGATACGCATTAGCTTTGCAACTCCCGAGCAGAACCGAGGAACGGCCGGACTACAGGCTGGGACGACGAGCCGTCACCGCGACGAGGCCTTCCCCACCGGGGTGACGGGGAGGTTGCCTCGGGGTGAAGCACCGGCCGGATCCGGACAGAGCATCCGAAAACGGCCGTGAAGTCGAGCATACGACCCCTGGTCCGGCCGGGCAGGAGCCGACGCGGGAGCGGCGCCGTCGGCGCCCCCGCGCGGAATTGCAGCCTGCTGCCGAGGAGGGTGTGCAGCCGGCAGCCCCATTGTCGTACGTCCGGGGCCGCCCGTGGGCCGGATGACCGCATCGCGGGCACCCGGGCGGGGCGGCCCGGTCGTACGACGCGGGGTGCGTCGTGAGGGGTGGGTGACCACGTCGGTCCCACGCGGGTCCCACGTGGTCACTCCCCGGGCACTGCGTGGGTACTACGCGGGGCGCGCCGTGGCGGCGATGCGCTCGGCGCGCAGCGCGTCGTACCAGGTGGTGTCGGCCGGCGGCAGGGCGTTGACGTCCAGGGCCAGCCGGATCAGCATGTCGGCGACGGCGGGGTTGCGGGCCAGCACCGGGCCGTGCAGGTAGGTGCCGAAGACGGTGTCCCGCCAGGCGCCCTCGGTGCCGTCGCCGGTGCCGTTGCCGCGGCCGACGGTGACGTTCGCGAACGGCTGGACGCCCTGGCCGAGGTGGGTGACGCCCTGGTGGTTCTCGAAGCCGGTCAGCTGCGGCAGGCCGAGCCGCGGGTCCACGTCGGCGAGCACGTCGCCGACGCAGCGGGCGCCCTCGCCCCGGGTGGTCCAGACGTCCAGCAGGCCGAGGCCCGGCTCGCGCTCGCCGAGGTCGTTGACGAACTCGTGGCCCATGATCTGGAAGCCGGCGCAGACGCCGAAGATGATCGCGCCGTTCTCGGCGGCCCGCACCAGGCCGCTGTCGGCGCGCAGCCGCTCGGCGGCCAGTCGCTGCGGGCGGTCCTCGCCGCCGCCGATCAGGTAGATGTCCCCGCTGGTGGGGATCGCCTGGTCGGAGCGGACGTCGATCCGGGTCACGTTGAGATGGCGCTGGCGGGCCCGGCGCTCCACGACCAGGGCGTTGCCGCGGTCGCCGTAGGTGCTGAGCAGGTCCGGGTAGACCCAGACCACGCGCAGGCTGCTCTCACTCATCCTCGAAGGCCTTCCGTCACGAAAAGACTGGTGTGCGGGCGCGGCATCAGCCGGCCACGACCTTCCGCAGCTGCTGGAAGGCGGTGTAGTTGGCGATGGCCTCGATCCGGCCGGGCGGGGCCATCCGGACGGCCTGCTCCAGGGTGTCCACGACGTGGAACTGCAGCCCGGCGACTTCCAGGCGGACGGCCAGGTCCAGCTTGCGCTGGCCCATCACGAAGATCGGGTGCCCGGCGAGCCGCTCGTAGTCGACGTCCCACAGCCAGGAGGTGTCGGTGCCGTCGGCGTCGAGGGCGTTCACCGAGAGGATCACCGGGGCCGGCGGGCCGTCGATCAGGGAGAAGGTCTCCAGCCAGCCGGCCGGGTTCTTGGCGAGCAGCAGCCGGATGTCCCGGCCCTGGTACTGCACCACGTCGTAGCGGCCGGCCACGGCGGACACCGAGCGCATCCGCTCCAGGGCGACCTGCGGGGAGACGCCGAACACGGCGGCGACGGCGGCCGAGCTGGTGGCGTTGGCCAGGTTGGCCCGGCCGGGCAGCTGCAGCTGGATCGGCCAGGCGCCGCGCTGCGGGTCGATCACGTGGGTGCCCTGGAGCGCCCAGTGCGGGTTGGGGCGCCGGAAGCCGCAGTCCTGGCAGAACCAGTCGTCGCCGGGGCGCTGCATCACGCCGCCGCACGCGGGGCAGGACCAGGCGTCCTCCTTCCACGCCTGTCCGGCGGCCACCCAGACCACCTTCTTGCAGGAGGAGGCGGCCCAGGTCACCAGCGGGTCGTCGGCGTTGGCGATGACCACGGCCTCGGTGTCCTGGAGGCCCTCGCGCCACTTCTCCGCCATCATGCGGGTCTCGGCGGCGCGGTCGAGCTGGTCGCGGGAGAGGTTGAGCAGGGCGATCGCCTTGGGGTGGGTGTCGCGGGCGACCGTCGCCAGGTACTTCTCGTCGACCTCGATCACGCCGAAGCGGGCCTCCGAGCCACCGGCCAGGGCGGACGTGATGCCGGCCGGCATGTTGGCGCCGAGGGCGTTGGAGACCACCGGGCCGGCGGCGCGCAGCGCCTCGGCGATCAGGCGGGTGGTGGTGGTCTTGCCGTTGGTGGCGCTGACCAGGACGACGTCGAGGTGGTCGGCGAGGGTGGCGAGCAGGTCGGGGTCGAGCCTGAGGGCGACCTTGCCGCCGATCACCGAGCCGCTCCCGCGACCGGCCTTGCGGGACACGGCGGCGGCGACCTTGCCGGCCGTGACCGCGATCTTGGCGCGGGCCGGCAGCGAGGCGTCGCGTGCGCCTGTGGGCTCCGATTCGGTGCCTGCCATGCTCAGTGGTTCCTCCTTGCTGCGGCACCACCTGTCGGCCGGATAACGGGCCGTCGGGCGGCGGGGACGGGGCCAGCCTACCGACTCCGTGGCCCGGCCGGACGATCCGGACCCCATGCCGCCAGCTGCGACGCCGCTGCGGGGGCTGCTGACGGCCCGTCAAGGAGGGCGGTGTACGGAGGGACCCCTGCTGCGGGGAAGGACGCCTCACCGGCTGCCCCGGGTTCCCGGAGCAGCCGGTAAGGATGTCGTGAAGAAATGATCAGCGGCCCGGAACGGGTGCGGAGGCGGTGGCGGGCGCGGCTCCGGCGGCGAGGGTGGCGGTGATCACCAGGGTGCCGTCCTCGCAGTGGAAGTCCAGCGGCGCCGCCAGCCGGCGCATCGCGGCGATCAGCCCGGTGTTGGCGGCCTGGGTCACCGCGTACGCCGCGCCGATCCCGGCCGCCCGGGCCAGCGCGGTCAGCCGCCGGAGCAGGGCCAGGCCGAGCCCCTGCCGCTGCCAGGCGTCCTCGACCAGCACGGCCAGCTCCGCCTCGTCCTCGTCCCACATCAGGTGCCCGAGGGCGATGACCCGCCCGTCGGGGGCCACCACCACCAGGCTGCGGCCGTGCCGGGGGTCCAGCAGGTGCTCCAGGTAGCGGTCGGCGTCGCGGACCGGCCCGTGGTAGCGCAGCCGCAGCGCGGCGGGGGAGCAGCGCTCGTGCATCGCCAGGGCCGCCGCCTTGTCGGCAGGGCCGGCCGGGCGCAGCAGCAGCTCGGTCCCGTCCGGCAGGGACAGCCGGGACACCTCTGCGGCCGGAGCGGCCGGAGCGGCGTGGCCGCGGGTCGGCCGGTGCGGGCCGCCGGGGTGCGCGGGCGGCCGGGTGGACTGGGCGTCGGGCGCCGCGCACCTGCGGTTCGACCTGCGGAAGGGCCGGTGCCAGAACCGTTCGGGGCGGGTGCGGGGTGCCGTCATGGGTCCGACGCTACCGACGGCTCGCTTCCGGCCGGTTACGTGATCGTGAACGCACGAATGCCCGACCGCGCACGGGCGTCCCGCCGGGACGGATCCGGCACAGGTCCAGACCGGTGCCTCATGCGGTCGGGACGGCGGGCGGCCGACGGTGGAGTCCGTACCCGGCGCTCCTGGTGAGCAGGTCCGCCGGGGTCCGTACGTCCACGCACCGAAGGCTCTCCCATGCGCAACACCGACCTCGCCGCCACCGCCACCACCACCGCCACCGGCGGCACCCCCGCCAACCCCGCCACCCGCCTCCCGCACGCCCGCCGGGCACCCGTCGGCACCGCGCTGACCGGTCTGCTGGACCGGCAGGCCCGCACCCGGCCCGCGTCCCCGGCCGTCGTCGGCGAGCACGGCCGCCTGACCTTCCTGGAGCTGTCCGAACGCGCCCGCGGGCTGGCCGCGCGGCTGCGCGCGCTGGGCGCGGGCGCGGGCCCGGACGACTGCGTGGGCCTGTACGTCGAGCCCTCGGTGGAGCTGGTCGCCGGGGCCTGGGGCGTCCTGTACGCCGGGGCCGGCTACCTGCCGCTGTCGCCCGAGTACCCGGAGGACCGGCTCCGCTACATGATCGAGGACAGCGGCACCCGGATCGTCCTCACCCAGGAGCACCTGCGCGAGCGGCTGGCCGGGCTGCTGCCGGCCGGCACCGCGGTCCTCACCGTCGAGGAGGCGCCGTCGGCGCACGGGCAGTCGCCTGCGCACGAGCGGACGGAGGCGCACGGGCAGCCCGAGGAGTGGGCGCAGCCGGAGTCGACGGCCTACGTGATCTACACCTCCGGCAGCACCGGCCGCCCCAAGGGCGTGCAGATCGAGCACCGGGCGGTGGTCTCCCAGCTGCGCTGGCTGCACACCGCCGGGCACCTCGCCCCCGGGGTCACCGTGCTGCAGAAGACCCCGATGAGCTTCGACGCCGCCCAGTGGGAGATCCTCGCCCCGGCCGTCGGCGCCCGGGTGGTGGCCGGCACGTCCGGGCTGTACCGGGACCCGGAGGCGCTGGTCGCCGCCGTGCGCCGGTACGGCGTGACCGCCCTGCAGTGCGTGCCGACGCTGCTGCAGGCCCTGCTGGACACCGAGGGCTTCACCGACTGCACCGGCCTGACCGGCCTGTTCTCCGGCGGCGAGGCGCTCTCGCTGCGGCTGGCCCGCGACCTGGCCGCCGCCCTGCCGGGGGCCGCGCTGGTCAACCTGTACGGCCCGACCGAGTGCACCATCAACGCCACCGCCCACCTGGTCGACCCGGCCGCGCTGGGCGACGGCGCCGGCTCGGTCCCGATCGGCCGGCCGGTCGACAACACCCAGTGCTACGTCCTGGACGAACGGCTGGCCCCGGTCGGCCTCGGGGACGTCGGCGAGCTGTACATCGGCGGTGTCCAGCTGGCCCGCGGCTACCTGCACCGGCCGGAGCTGACCGCCGAGCGGTTCGTGCCCTCCCCGTTCGCCCCGGCCGAGAAGCTGTACCGCACCGGCGACCTGGTGCACTGGAACCCGGACGGCACCCTCCAGTTCGCCGGCCGGGTCGACAACCAGGTCAAGCTGCGCGGCTACCGGGTCGAGCTGGACGAGATCGCCCGGGCGATCGAGGAGCACACCTGGGTCCGCCGCTCGGCCGCCGTGGTCACCGCCGACGCGCGCACCGGCCACCAGAACCTGGTCGCCTGCGTCGAACTGAACCCGCGCGAGGCCGCCCTGATGGACCAGGGCAACCACGGCGGCCACCACCAGTCCAAGGCCAGCCGGCTCCAGGTCCGGGCCCAGCTGTCCGACCCCGGGGTGCGGGCCCCGGCCCAGCTGGCGGGCCGGGAGAAGGTCGAACTGCCCGGCCGGCGCGAGAGCGGGACCCAGCGGCGGGCCGTCTTCGCCCGCAAGACCTACCGCTTCTACGACGGCGGCCCGGTCACCCGGGACGACCTCACCGCGCTGCTCGCCCCCCGCCCGGCCGGCCCCTTCGGCCGCGAGCTCGGCCTGCTGAGCTTCCCCGAACTCGGCCGGATCCTGCGCTGGTTCGGCCAGTTCCACAGCGAGGAGCGGCTGCTGCCCAAGTACGCCTACGCCTCGCCCGGCGCGCTCTACGCGACCCAGCTGTACCTGGAGACCGGCGGCCTGGACGGGCTGGCCGCCGGGATGTACTACTACCACCCGGTCGAGCACACCCTGATCAGGGTCGGCGCCGCCGACGCCCGCCCGGAGCCGTACCTGACGCTGCACTTCTCCGGGCGGACCGCGGCGATCGAGCCGGTGTACAGGAACAACATCCGCGAGGTGCTGGAGTTCGAGACCGGGCACATGCTGGGCGTGCTGGAGGAGGTGCTGCCCGAGTACGGCCTGGAGGTGCGCCCGCAGGGCTTCGACCCGGCCGTCCGGCAGCGGCTGGACGTCGCCGAGGAGGACCACTACCTGGGCAGCTTCACCGTCGACCGCAACCGCGGCCTCGCCCCCGAGGAGCACACCGAGCTGTACGTCCAGGCCCACGGCGACCGGGTGGACGGCCTGCCGGCCGGCCTCTACCGCTACGCCGACGGCGAGTTGACCGGCGTCGCCGACGAGGTGGTGGAGTCCCGGCAGGTGATCGCGATCAACCAGGCCGTGTACGCCCGGGCCGCGTTCGGCATCACCGCGGTCAGCCGGGCCGCCGAGGACTGGCTGGAGTACGTCGCGCTCGGCACGAAGCTGCACCACCTCCAGCGCAACGGCCTGGGCCTGGGCTTCATGTCCTCCGGCTACAGCTCCAAGTCCGGCCACCCGCTGCCCGCTTCGCGCCGGATCGACGAGATCCTCGACGCGGCGGGCATCCCCACCGGCGCCTCGTACTTCTTCCTCGGCGGGAAGGTGAGCGAGGAGCAGATCGGCAGCGAGGGCATGCACGAGGACACCGTGCACATGAAGGGCCCGGCCGAGATCATCAAGGACGAACTCGCCACCCTGCTGCCCGACTACATGCTGCCCAACCGGGTGCTGATCGTCGACGCCCTGCCGCTCACCGCGAACGGCAAGGTCGACCTCAAGGCGCTGGCCGGCTCCGAGGCCGTCCGCGCGGACGGCGGGCGCGGCGAGTTCGTCGCCCCGCGCACCGCGCGGGAACGGTGGCTGGCCGAGGCCTGGGGGCAGGCGCTCGCGTACGAGGAGGTGTCGGTGACCGACGAGTTCTTCGCCGCCGGCGGCAACTCGCTGACCGCCGTGGCGCTGGTCAACCGGATCAACCGGGAGTTCGGGACCTCGCTGCCGCTCCAGGTGGTGTTCGAGTGCCCGAAGCTGGCGGACCTGGCGGCCCGGATCTCGGCCTCGGACGGCGCGCCGGCCTCACGGCTGGTCCCGCTGCAGCCGGGGAAGCCGGGGAAGCCGGGGGAGTCGGCGGAGTCGGGGGCTTCGGGGCAGCAGGGCCGGCCGGTGTTCTGCTGGCCCGGGCTGGGCGGCTACCCGATGAACCTGCGGCTGCTCGGCCGGGAGGCGAGCGACGGTCGTGCCTTCTACGGCGTCCAGGCGCACGGCATCAACGAGGGCGAGACGCCGTACGCCACCATCCGGGAGACGGCCGCCGCCGACCTCGCCCAGCTGCGCCGGGTGCAGCCCGAGGGCCCGTACACCCTGTGGGGCTACTCCTTCGGCGCCCGGGTCGCCTTCGAGGCGGCCTGGCAGCTGGAGCAGGCGGGCGAACGGGTGGAACAGCTGCTGCTGATCTGCCCGGGCAACCCGGAGGTCCGGCAGGCCGACGGCCGGGAGTACGGCCGGGAGTCCTCGTACGCCAACCCGGCGTACGTGACCATCCTGTTCTCGGTGTTCGCCGGGGCGATCAGCGGGCCCGAGCTGGAGCGCTGCCTGGCCGGGACGGTCGACGAGTCCTCGTTCGTCGCCGGGGTGCACCGGATGCTGCCCGCGCTGGACGAGGAGGTGATCCGCCGGATCACCCGGATCGTCGGCGAGACCTACGAGTTCGAGTACAGCTTCCGCGAGCTGGCCGAGCGGCGGCTGGCGGCGCCGGTGACCGTCTTCAAGGCCTCGGGCGACGACTACTCCTTCATCGAGGGCAGCACCGGCTGGTCGGCCGCCCCGCCCACCGTGGTGGAGCTGGCCGGGGACCACTACGGGGTGCTCAAGGAGCACGGGGTGCTCGAACTCGCGGCCGCCATCCGGGCGGTGGAGCGGCCCACCCCGTGACGCCCGGGCGCTGACGCGGACACGCTCACGGATGGCCCAGGATCCGTGACCGCGGGAGCCCCTTCGGATAGGGATGGCTCGGCTTTCCGCCGAACCCGTCTCGATCCGAAGGGGCTCCCCCATGCTCGCGAAGAACTCCGCACTCGCCACGGCCTGTTGCGCCCTGCTGCTGGCCGTACCGCTCGCCCTCGCCGGGACGGCCGCCGCCGCCGGCAGTGGCAGCAGCACCGGCACCAACGGCACCGGCAACAGCAGCACCGGCAACAACAACACCAGCATCAACACCAGCAGCAACAACGGCCCGAAGACCCCCCAGGAGGCGGCCGCCTGCAAGAGCGTCACCGGTGCGCTGCTCGGCGGCTTCGGCGGCATGCTGGGCAACGCGGTGTGCGTGGTGCAGCCGGCCGACCGGGGCTGAGCGGCCCGCCGACCCGCCCGAGGAGCGGCGGGCGCCCGATCAGGCGCCCGCCGCCGCCACCAGCCGCTGCTCCAGCAGCTGCCACTGCGCCGCCATGTCGTGCACCAGGTAGAGCTCGCGGCTGCGGGTCCAGGCCTGGCCGGACCGCGGGTCGTACGTCCCCGGCATCGCCGTCCCGGCCGGGGCGCCCGCCGAGGCGATCCCGGCCAGCCGGGTGGTGAGCACGCAGCGCTTCACGTGGTCCCGGAAACCGACCACCCCGGCGGTGCCGATCCCGCCGGGCAGGCCCTTGCGGGCGGCGGCCACCTGGGCGGCCACGCCGTAGGTGCTCAGGTAGGTGATCGTCCCGTCCGGGGCGACCACCGGTTCGATCGAGGTGACGTCGGTCAGCCCGTGGACGTCGGTCAGGAAGTGGGCGATCTCCCACTGGGCGTACACCGGCACCTTGCGGCGGCGGTGGATCCTGGCCACGGTGTCCGCCAACTCCCGGTTCACCGGGCCCGGTTCGTACCGCACCTTGGCCGGGTCCCCGCCGCCGGCCGGGGCGCGGTTGCCGAAGGCGTAGGCGAGCAGGAAGTCGACCTTCGCCGGCTCCACCGTCGGCGGCGCCCAGTCGAAGCAGACGTCCAGGATCCTCGGCACCTCGGCCTCGGCGGCCGCCCGGTCGCCCAGCGCGCCGGTCAGCGCCTTCACCATCTGCCGCCGCAGGCCCTCCTGACCGCCCGTCCCCTCGGCCTGCGCCTGCCCGGCCCCGGCCACCACCGGCACCACCGCACCCGCCGCCACCGCCGCGGCGAACCTCCGCCGATCCATGCTGCGCACCCGCTCCCTGTTCCGTCGTCCGGTCGGCCCATCCGACCGGGCGCGCGCGTCCGCCGGGCGGCCGGGCACGGAAGCCCCGGTGAACGTTGGCCGGACCCGGAAGGCTGGTGCGGGCCCTTCGCGTGCTGACGTATCATCCGGCGATCTGCTGAGAGCGTTCGTGTGGACAGGGGGATGGGATGGCGGAGCAGGCGGCGCCTTGGTACCGGACGGTGTCCGGAAGGGTCTGGATCGCGGGGGCGGCGGTCGTCGTCCTGGGCGCCGGTCTGACCGTGGCCGCCGTCACCCGGGACGACGGACCGACGGGGGGCGCGGGCACCCCGGCCGCGGCCAGGAGCGGTCCGGCCGGGCACCGGATCGTGCTCCCGGACCGGATCGGCGAGCAGGCACGGCTGCCCGGCGACGACTCCTCCGCGCTGCGGGCCAGTTACGAGGAGCGGACGAAGGTGTTCAAGCACCGGGACCTCACGGCCGGCACCTACAGCCCCTCCGGGGCCCCCGGGAACACGCTGACGGTGATCGGACTGACCGGCAGCTACCCGAACCCCGGGGGGAAGGTGGCCTTCTACTTCGACGACCTGGCGCGCTCCGACGTGTTCCGGGACGACTCGGTGCAAGGGCTGCAGGATTACCCGGCCGGTCCGCTCGGTGGAGTGCTGCGGTGCGCGACGCTCAACTCCGCGACCGCCACCCAGAGCACCTGCGTGTGGGCGGACGGCGACACGGTGGGCATCGTCGTGGACGAGAAGGGCGCGGCCCGGCCGGACGACCTGGCGAAGCGGGCGCTGGAGATCCGTACGGCCGTCGAGGTCGAGGGCTGAGCGGGTCCGGGCCGTTCAGGCGATGCGGGTCGGGGTGTCCTCGACGGTGTGGCCGGTGGTGGTGAGCAGGGCGGTGAGGGCCGCCGGGTCCAGGGAGTGGGGGGTCCGGAGGAAGAGCTCGTCGGCCGTGGGGTGGCGGTGGAGCGAGAGCAGGGTGATCCGGTGGTCGGCGAGCGCGGCGGGGGTGTGGGCGAGGGCGGTGGTGCGGACCCGCCACAGCGTGGTCGGGGGCGGGCTGTGGGGGGACCACCAGGAGTGCAGCAGGGCGGTGGCGAGCAGGGCGACGGCCGAGCCGATCAGCAGGACCGGGCCGTCCGGGCCGTCGACCACGAGCTTGGCGATCAGGTCGGCCGCGGTGACGGAGAGGAAGACCGCGGCGAGTTCGACGGTGTCCCGGCGCCAGCGGGGGGCACGGGGGAAGGAAGGCTTCGAGTGCTCCATGCCCTCCACCGTGCCCGCTCGGTGTTTCCGGTCCGCGAACCGGCCGTGACCTGCTGGTTAAGGTCCGTCCGGGGGTGTTACGGCAGCAGCGTGCGGGCGGCGGCCCGGACCTCGTCGAGCAGCAGGCGCAGGTCCTCCTCGGTGGTCGCGGCGTTGAGCAGGCAGGCGCGGAGCATCTCGTGCCCGCCGAGCCGGGCGCCGGTGACGAAGACCCGGCCGCGCCGCTGGACGGCGACCGGCAGCTCGCGGTTGAGGGCGTCGCGGGCCGCCGCGTCCTGCCCGGGTGCCCGGTGGCGGAACGCCACGATGGACGTCTGCACCTCCGCGAGCAGCTCCAACTCCTCGTCGGCCTCGACGAGTTCGCCGAGCCGACGGGCGAGCGCGGTGCACCGGGCGATGTCCCGGGCGAGGCCGGTGCGGCCGCGGTGGGCGATGGTGGCCCAGACCTTGAGGGCGCGGAACGGGCGGGTCTGCTCGGTGCCGTACTCGGAGAACCAGCCGAGCTCCCCGGCCGCCTCGTCGCGCAGGTAGGACGGGACGAGGCTGAACGTGCCGCGCAGTTCGTCGGTGTCCCGGACCAGGGCGCAGCCGCAGTCCACCGGGACGCCGAGCCACTTGTGCGGGTCGAGGGCGAGCGAGTCGGCGCGCTCCAGGCCGGCGTAGCGGTGGGCGATGGCGGGGTCGAGCCGGCCGAAGGCGCCGTACGCGCCGTCGACGTGCAGCCACAGGCCCTGCTCCTGGCAGAGGTCGGCGAGCGGGTCGAAGGCGTCCACCGCGCCGGTGCCGACGGTCCCGGCCGAGGCGACCACCAGGAAGGGCAGCAGTCCGGCGGCGCGGTCGCGTTCGACGGCGGCGCGCAGGTCGGCGGGGTCGAGCAGCCCGTCGGGGCCGGTGGCGACGGTGCGCAGGTGGCGGCTGCCGAGGCCGAGGAGCTCGGCGGCCTTGCGGACGCAGGAGTGGGTCTCGCCGGTGACGTAGCCGACCAGCGGCGGCAGCCCGGTCAGGCCCTCCTCGCGGACGTCGTGGCCGGCCCGGCGGGCGGCCCGGTTGCGGGCGGCGGCCAGGCAGACGATGGTCGCCGCCGAGGTGCCGGAGGTGAGCAGTCCGCCGCCGGCCGGGTGCGGGAAGCCGACCAGTTCGGCGATCCAGCGGACCACGGCGCGCTCCAGGTGGACGTCGGCGTGGTCGCCGCCGGCCGAGCTGGGGTTCATCGCGGCGGCGGCGAGGGTGGCGAGCACCCCGGCGGGGGCGGGCGCGGAGTTGACCCAGCCGAAGAAGCGCGGGTTGCCGTTGCCCATGGGGTGGGGGAGGACGTCCCGCCCGACGGCCTCGACGAGCTCGGCGAGCGGGCGGCCCTCGGCGGGCAGCGGGGCGTCGAGCAGGGCCTGCCGGGCGGTGGCGTCCATCGGCTGCCAGACCGGGCGGGCAGGCAGTTCGGCGAGGTAGTCGGCGACCAGGTCGGCGGCGGCGTGGGCGGCGCCGCGGAAGTCGTCGGAGGTCATGTGGGTGTGCTCCAGGGGCCGGGGGACCGGGGGAGGCGCGGCGTCCTCGGCGCACCGTGATCAGCAGATGCTACGGAACGGGCCCGCGCCGTGCGGCGCGGGCCCGGAGGGTGGGACGGGGACGATCAGTCGAGGGAGGCGGACAGCCCGCCCGCGGAGCGGCAGTAGCCCTGCATCTCCTTGTTGGTGATCTTCGCGCAGAGCCGCCCGGCCGCGCCGCCGTCGGTGTAGTTGACCGTGTAGTAGCTGACCAGCCCCTCCGCGCAGGCCTTGCGCTGCCAGCCGTCGGCGGCGGTGGCGCACTGCTGGGCGGCCCAGTCCTCGCGGTCCAGGTTGTACTTCATGGTCCGGGAGCCGACCCCGCGGCTGCAGTCCACCGCCCCGCCGCTGGCCTTGCCGTTGAGGCACCACTTGAGCGCGTCGGCGTAGACCTCGGGGTGGTTCGGGTAGTCGTGCGAGGACAGGTAGAAGGTCGGGGCGTAGAAGAAGCAGGCGGACTGGAACAGCGAGGGCTGGTCCTTGCACGGGTACAGCGGGTCCTGGGCGAGCTTGTCGGCGGGCAGGTTGGCCTTGGCCTGCTCGTCCTCCTCGTCCGGGCCGAAGAGCTGCATGAACAGGCCCTCGGAGCAGCGGATCCGGTTCTGGTCGCTGGTGAACTTGTTGCACAGGTCGCGGGCCTTGGCGACGTCCTGCTTGGCGACGAACATGGTGCCGTGGCCGACGCCGTGGATGCAGGGGCCGCTGTTCTTGGGGGCGCACAGCTTGAGCAGGTCCACCTCGGGCTGGGTGGAGGCGTTGAGCATCTCCTCGACCGCGCCGTGCAGGTAGCCGGCCGCGCAGGTCTCGTGCGGGAAGGAGATGACCTTCTGGAAGTCGGCGTTGAAGCGCTTGACCGCCGCGTGGCCGAGCTCGTGCGCGATCGGGTGGCAGAAGCGCACGGTGTACGGCTTCTCCTTGGTGATCCTGTCGAGGTCGGCGAGGGCGACACCGGGGTCGGTGGCGTCCATCTCGGCCATCATCTTGTTGCGCAGCGTCGAGCGGGTCCACACCGCCGGGTCGCCGGTCGGGGTGGCGCTCGCGGCGCCGGCCGTGACCGGCTGGGCGCCGGTGCCGGCACCCGCGCCCGGACCGGCGACGGCCGGGGCGGCGGAGGGCGCGGCGGGCTTCCAGTCGGTGACGGCCACCGAGCCCAGGCCCAGGACGCCCAGGAGCACGGCGGTGAGAATCGCGAAGACTCGCGGCTGCATGACGGGATCCCCCGGCGGATCGAGGTGAACGGTTCGCTCCTATCCTGACGGCACCGGGAGCGCGATCCCGCGTTATCGCCCGCCATTCGGGAGGTGTCGGCGACGCTACCGCATCGCCGGGACGCCCCGGCGGGCCGGGACGGCTCCCGGCGCGCGGGGCCCGCGGCGGGCCAGCGGTGCGGGGGGGGGCGCCGCGGCCCGGGGGGGCACCACCCGTCGGGGGGGGCCCGCCGCGGGCCGGGCGTGCGTTCCGCCGTTCGGGCGGGGGGACGGTGCGTCAGAGCTCCAGCGTCACGCGGTACTCCGTCAGCCAGACGTCGAGGTCCAGCGCCAGGTCGACGCCCAGCCGCACCGACCCGGGGTCGGTGTCGGGGGCGAGCGCGTCGGCCAGCCGCCGCCGGTCCAGCAGCTCCAGTGCCGGGGAGGTCCGTTCGGCGGCGAGCCGGGAGAGGTCGGCGCGCAGCAGCTGCGGGTAGCGCGGGTCGGCGGTGATCGGGTACGCGCTCTTGACCCGGTCGGCGACCTCGGCCGGCAGCAGGTCCCGGACGGCGGCGCGCAGCAGGCTCTTCTGCTGCCCGTCGAAGGTCTTCATCGCCCACGGCGTGTTGAAGACGTACTGGACCGGCCGGTGGTCGCAGAACGGCACCCGCACCTCCAGCCCGCCGGCCCGGCTCATCCGCTCGTTGCGGTCGAGCAGCACACCGGAGAAGCGGGTGAGGTTGAGGTACGAGACCTCCCGCATCCGCCGTTCCACCGGGTCGGCCGCGGGCAGGTGCGGGACTTCGGCGAGCGCCTCCCGGTACTGGGTGCGGCGGTGGCCGGCCAGGTCGAGCTTGCGCACCAGGTCGGCGTCGAGCAGCTGCTCGCGCGGGGCGGAGCCCGGGCCGGCCAGGCCGCCGTCGAGCCGGGCGGCCCAGGGGAAGTCGTCGGCGGCGATCGCGACCGGGTCGTGGAACCAGGGGTAGCCGCCGAACAGCTCGTCCGCGGCCTCGCCGGACAGGGCGACGGCGGCCCGCTCCCGGACGCGGCGGAAGAGCAGCAGCAGGGCGGCGTCCAGGTCGGCGAGCCCGCCCGGGAGGTCCCGGGCGCGCAGCACGGCGTGACTGCGGCGCAGCTCGGTGAGCTCGGCGGCGTCCAGCGCGATCACGTCGTGCTCGGCGCCGACGTGCCGGGCGAGCATCCGGGCGTACGGGCCGTCCGGTGTCGAGCGGGCCGGGTCGGGGTGGAGGTCCTCGTCCCGGCCGGTGAAGTCCACCGCGAGGGTGCGCAGCGGGCCGGCCCCCGCCCGGCGCAGCGCCGCCGCGGCCAGGGCGGTGAGGGCGCTGGAGTCCAGGCCGCCGGAGAGCAGCGAGCAGAGCGGCAGGTCCGAGTCGAGCTGGCGGTGGACGATGTCCTCCAGCAGGGCCCGGACGGTGGCGATCGTGGACTCCAGGGAGTCGACGTGCTCGCGCGCCTCC
The DNA here is from genome assembly GCF_042786665.1 of Kitasatospora sp. NPDC059146. Taxonomy (NCBI): domain Bacteria; kingdom Bacillati; phylum Actinomycetota; class Actinomycetes; order Kitasatosporales; family Streptomycetaceae; genus Kitasatospora; species Kitasatospora sp. NPDC059146. The sequence continues at coordinate 15,891 of NZ_JBHZCY010000133.1, forward strand.
AGCCCCCAGTAGCGGCGCTCCGTGACGCCGCCGCGGCGCACCCGGACCAGGTGCCCGGGCCGGACCTCGTGGACGCCCCGGTACGGGGTGGTGCCGGGCGTGCGGGTGAGGGAGAGCAGTTCGCGCAGCCCGTCCAGGTCGACCACCGCGCGGACCGCGGGGTGGGCCAGCACCGCCCTGGCCCCGGAGCCGAACACCACGCCGTCCGGGGTGGGGTGGTAGTGCAGCGGTTTGACGCCCAGCCGGTCGCGGACCAGCAGCAGCTCCTCGTGCCGGGAGTCCCAGATCGCGAAGGCGTACGCGCCGTTGAGCCGCTCGGCCAGGCCCTCGCCCCACTCCAGGTAGCCGAGCAGTACGACCTCGGCGGCGTCCCGGGTGCGGAAGCGGTGGCCGGCCGCCTCCAGTTCCGCGCGCAGTTCGCGCTGGTTGTGGACCTCGCCGGTGAGGGCGAGCACGGCCAGTGGGCGGCCGTCGTGCTCGACGGACAGCGGCCGCGCCCCGCCGTCGGTGCCGGCCGCGCCGGGGCGGCGGCGGCCGAGTGCGGCGTGCGGCTCCAGGTGGACGCCGCCGGCGTCCGGGCCCTGGCAGACCTGGGTGGCCGTCATGGCCTCGAGGACGTCGTGCTCGGCGGTGAGGTCGCGGTCGAAGGCGACCCATCCGGTGATCCCGCACATCAGCAAGCCCTCCGGTCTTCGGGTACGTGTGGCGGGGGTCACGCTACGGGCGCCCTCGGCGCGGCATCAAGAGCCTGTCCGGAAGGCGACGGCCAGGGGTCCGCGCGGTTACCCGGGCCGAAAGTCGCCGAGCCTGCCCGAATTCGGGCAAGATCTTTGGCTTCGGTGCGCCGGGAGACCTAGAGTTCTCATTCGTGCCGAGCTCACCCCACCCTCACGAAGACCTCCTCGCCCACCTCTCCCGGACCAGCCCGCTCGGGCCCCGGGAAGCGGCGCGGGTCGTGGCGGAGGTGCTGGCGTACTTCTCCGAGACCACCGAGGAGTACGTCCGTCGCCGCCACGGCGAGCTGCAGGCACGCGGCCTCACCAACGAACGGATCTTCGCCCGGCTCGCCGAGGAGCTGCCCGCCCGCCGCGTCGCGGCGCCGGAGCTCTCGGCCCGTCAGCTGCGCCGGATCGTCTACGGCTGAGCCCCGGGTTCATTCGCTATTTACTGGAGGAGTCCACGCATGTGCGGAATCGTGGCCTACATCGGCCCCAAGGACGCGACCCCCTTCCTGCTGGAAGGACTGGCCCGGCTGGAGTACCGCGGCTACGACTCGGCCGGCGTCGCCGTCGCCGGGCGCACCGGCGGCATCAAGCTCCGCAAGGTGAAGGGCCGGGTCGCCGACCTCGCCGCCGCCGTGCCGGCCCGCTTCAAGGGCGGCACCGGAATCGGCCACACCCGCTGGGCCACCCACGGCGTGCCCAGCGACGCCAACGCGCACCCGCACCTGGACAACGCCGAGCGGATCGCCGTCGTGCACAACGGCATCATCGAGAACGCCGACGAACTGCGCGCCAAGCTCGCCGCCGACGGCGCGGTCTTCCGCTCCGAGACCGACACCGAGGTGCTCTCCCACCTGATCGCCGCGCACACCGCCGAGGGCGTCGAGCTGGAGGACGCCGTCCGCGCCGCGCTCGGCCGGGTCGTCGGCACCTACGGCATCGCGGTGCTCGACGCCGAGCAGCCCGACCGCATCGTGGTCGCCCGCAACGGCAGCCCGATCGTGCTCGGCATCGGTGAGAAGGAGATGTTCGCCGCCTCCGACGTCTCCGCCCTGGTCCGCTACACCCGCCAGGTGGTGCACCTGGAGGACGGCGAGCTCGCCACCGTCCGCGCCGACGGCTTCCGCACCTTCACCGCGGACGCCCGCACCACCCACCGCCAGCCGTCCACCGTCGACTGGGAGATCGACTCCTTCGACACCGGCGGCTACGACCACTACCTGCTCAAGGAGATCCACGAGCAGCCCACCTCCGTCGAGCGCACCCTCAGCGGCCGGCTCGACGAGCGGTTCAGCACCGCCCACCTCGGCGGCCTCAACCTGGACGCCCGCGAACTGCGCGAGATCCGCCGGGTGAAGATCCTCGGCTGCGGATCCGCCTACTACGCGGGCGAGATGGGCGCCCAGCTGATCGAGGAGCTGTCCCGCATCCCCGCCCACAGCGAGCCCGCCTCGGAGTTCCGCTACCGCAACCCGGTGATCGAGGCCGACACCCTGTACGTCGCGGTCAGCCAGTCCGGCGAGACCTACGACACGCTGGCCGCCGTCCAGGAGATCAAGCGCAAGGGCGGCCGCGTCCTCGGCGTCGTGAACACCGTGGGCAGCGCGATCGCCCGCGAGTGCGACGGCGGCATCTACCTGCACGCCGGGCCCGAGGTGTCCGTCGCCTCCACCAAGGCCTTCACCTCCACCGTGGTCGCCTTCGCCCTGCTCGCCCTGCACTTCGGCCGGATCCACGACCTCTCGCCGGCCGACGGCCGCCGGATCGTCTCCGCCCTCCAGGCGCTGCCCGACCAGATCCGCGAGGTGCTCGACCAGTCCGACGCGATCGCGAAGCTGGCGGCCGAGTACGCCGACTCCGCCGGGATGATGTTCATCGGCCGGGTCCGCGGCTACCCGGTGGCCCGGGAGGGCGCGCAGAAGCTCAAGGAGATCTCCTACGTCCACGCCGAGGCCTACCCGGCGAGCGAGCTCAAGCACGGGCCGCTGGCCCTGATCAGCCCCGAGCTGCCGACCGTGGCCCTCGTCCCGGACGACGAGCTGCTCGACAAGAACCTCACCACCCTCGGCGAGATCAAGGCCCGCTCCGGCCGGGTCATCGCGGTCGCCCACCGCCGGCCCGAGGACAAGCTGGCCGACCACTGCATCCTGGTCCCCAAGAGCGAGCCGGAGCTGGACCCGCTGCTCCTCAACATCCCGCTCCAGCTGCTCGCCTACCACGCGGCGGTCGCCCTCGGCCGGGACGTGGACAAGCCGCGGAACCTGGCGAAGAGCGTGACGGTGGAGTAGCCGTCAGGCGTTCGAACCCCGGGCCCCGGTCGCTGTGCGGACGACCGGGGCCCGGCCGCCGTCAGGCCCGGTTCGCGCGCGCCGTCCGGACGTGCTGCCAGATCAGGGCGGCCAGGGTCAGCACGGCGGCGGCGTGCAGCAGCCACCAGCCGGCCCCGAAGGTCAGCGTGAGGTTCGCCTGCACCGCGGGCGGCAGGGTGTGGAAGACGTCGGCGTCCTGGGCGCGCAGGGTGACGTCGACGATGCCGAGCACGACCGGGAGCGGCAGGGCGCAGAGGTAGCCGAACCTGCGCAGCGGCCCCCACGGGCGGTACGGCAGGACGGCCGCGCAGACCAGGGCCAGTACGGCGGGCACCAGCCACGGCCAGGGCATGAACAGGAAGCCCCGGCCCGTGCCGGGGAAGTCGTCGAGCCCGAGCGCGGAGTGCAGCGGGAAGCCCGACCCGGACGCGTGGTTGATGGCGGCGACCGTCTGCGGGGTCATGTTCCCGCCGGCCGCGATGCTGACGGTGCCGCCGGTGAGCAGCATCGACACGCCGTACACGGCCAGCAGCCCGGCCGGCACCAGGACGGACGCGAGCAGGCGCTCCCGCCGGCCGGTCGCCGGGGGCCGGCCCGGTTCCCCCGGCGGGACCGGGAGGGTCGGCGGGGTGACCGGCTGGGTGGCGAGCGCGGTCGGCGGGTGCGCGGGCCGGGCCGGCGGCACCGGCCGGTGCGGTTGCCGGGGCCGCTGCCCGGCGAGCAGGGCGGCCGCCTGCGCCCCGGTGAGGCGGGCGTTCGGGTCCTTCGCCAGCAGGCCGTCGATCAGCGGGGCCAGCGGGCCGGCCAGGGTCATCGGCGGCGGCTGTTCGAACAGCACCGCGGTGAGCGTCGCGACCGGGGTGTCCCGGCGGAACGGCGGTCGGCCCTCGGCGGCCTGGTAGAGCGTGGCGCCGAGCGAGAACAGGTCGCCCGCCGGGGCCGCGGGGCTGCCGTGGGCGCGCTCGGGGGCGAGGTAGTCGACCGAGCCGATGAAGGCGCCCGAGGCGGTGAGGGCGGTCTGGTCCTGCTGCACGGCGATCCCGAAGTCGGCGAGCAGCACGCCGCCGTCGTCGGCCAGCATGATGTTCGCCGGCTTCACGTCGCGGTGCACGATCCCCGCCCGGTGCGCGGCGTCGAGCGCGGCGAGGACGGCCTCGGCGACCGTCACCGTGTCGGCGGTCGGGAGCGGGCCCTCCCCGGCGATCCGCTCCTCCAGGGACCGGCCGACGATCAGCTGCATCACCGTCCACGGGGCGCCGTCGTCGACCACCACGTCGTGGACGCCGACGACGTTCGGGTGGTCGCGCAGCCGGGCCGCGTGCCGGGCCTCCCGCTGGGCGCGCAGCAGGCGCTCGGAGTGCTCCTCGGGCGAGGCGGCGGGCGGCAGTCGGACCTCCTTGACGGCCACGTCCACGCCGAGCACCTCGTCGTGGGCCTGCCAGACGCTGCCGAAACCGCCCGCCCCGAGCCGCCGCGCCAGCCGGTACCGGCCGCCGACCAGCCGCCCCGCCGAGGTCACGGCCGTACCGCCGTCCCCGCTGTCCGCCACCGTCGGTTCCCCCGTTCCTCGGCCTGCACGTCCGCCACAGTCTGGCAGAGCCGGTACGGCCGACGGCGGGGGAGGGCGGGTGACGGGGGAGGGCCGCGGCGGTGCGGAGTCGGTGGGGCTTCGGGATGCCGACGGGTTGTCATGACTGAAACACCGTCGGGCTGGGCATAACGACGTGGACCCACCGAAGGGCCCGGCTGACGCTCCCCCACGAGCGCAACCGGGCCCCGGGCCGGCGATCGGGCCTGGGCGTGACTCCCCCCACGGAGTGGCGACCAGGCCCGCAGCGTGTTCAACCAGCGATACGCAGAGTACATGTCATATCCACGTAGCGCTACCGAGTTCCGCGCTTCCGTTCCGGGCCCGGGCGGGCCCCGGGGGCGGGGGTCAGTTCGCGCGGCCGGCCCGGGCGTAGGCCGCCAGGACCGAGAGGTAGCGCCGCCGGACGTCGTCGCGGTCGGCGGCCTCCGGGACCGACTCCCGGTTCAGGCGTTCGATCATCTCCGCCTGCTGGAGCAGGACCCGGCGCTGCTGTTCGGTCCGGGTCTCCGCCATGATCTCGGCCAGCGCGTCCAGCTGGCGGATCAGGACGGCGGGCATGCCGGGGGCGGCCTGGCGGATCTTCTCGAACGACCGCTGGACCAGCCGCTCGTAGCTCACCGGGACGGTCATCACCCGGACGTACCCGGCCTCGTCGCGGTGGACGGGGTTCGGGTCCCAGCGGGCGGCGATCCGGCACAGGCCCTCGCCCAGCCAGTCGATGCAGGTCAGGGTGGTGAAGGTGTCGTTGACCGCGGTGGACAGGGCCCGGATGGCGATCTCCACCAACTGGTCGACGGCGAAGGCGATGTCCTGGGCGAGGGTGCGGGTCGACCCGACGACGTGGGCGCGGGCGAAGCTGCGGGCCACCTCGGGCGCGGCCGCCGGCGGCCAGACGGTGGCCAGCGGGTGGCCCTGGACGAGGAAGTGCCCCGGCCGGTGGTCCAGCCGGATGACGGCGTCGAGCTCCGCGGCCATCCGGACGAGCGTGCGGTGCCGGACGAACTGGAGGTAGCCGCTGGCGGGGGCCGGGACCGTCGCCCCCGAGGTGTCCAGCCGGACGTTCAGCTCCGCGGCCGTCGGCCCCGCGCCGCCCCCGGCAGGCCGGTCCGGCCCGCCCGCGCCCGCCTCGATCGCCTCCGACAGCTCCGCCGCGATGCTCGCGATCACCCGGGGCAGCTGGATGGAGGTGGCGATGTGGTGGATGAAGAAGATCAGTACGGCGAGGTCGAGCATGACCAGCACCATGCACACGGTGATGGACAGGTGGGGGACGAAGTCGCCCCTCGGGCCGGGCCCGATGACGACCAGCGAGAGGATCGCGAAGACGAACGTCCCGACGAAGGTGCCCAGGGTCATCTGGGTGGTGCGGTCCCGGATGAAGGTGCGCAGCATGCGCGGCCCGAACTGGGTGGAGGCCAGCGTGAGCGTCACGATCATGATCGAGAACACCACGCCGACCACGGTGATCAGCGCCGCCGCGATCGCCGCCAGGACCTGCCGCGCCGAGTCCGCCGTCCCGCTGATCACCCAGGACGGCAGCCCCAGCGTCCCGTCGTACGCCCCCCGGTCCAGCGAGACCGTGACCGTGAACAGGGCCGCGGCGAACCCGACCTCCAGGATCGGGACGACCCACAGATTGGTCCGCAGCGCCTCGCGCCGCCACTGCGCCTCCAGGTGGACACCGCGGATCACCTCGCCCACCTCCGTACGCCCGGCCCGCCGGTACACCCCCTCGATCACCCAATCTAGGGTCCCGGCGGCCTCCCGGCTCGGCGTCCGCCCAGCCCGTACGGGTTGACCTTGACACGGTGACAAGCCCTTCACTGGTCTCCAGGAGGTGGTCCCGATGACGACGTCGACCGAGGACGAGAACACGATGCGGGTGTGGAAGGGGCTGGCGCACGACGACCCGTCGGTGCGGCTGCGGGCCGCGCTGGCCGTCGGGACGAACCCGGACCCGGGGTTCGTCGACGGGCTGGTCGAGCGGTGCGCCGTCGAGCCCGACTTCCCGGTGCGGGAGATGCTCACCTGGGCGCTCACCCGCCACCCGGCGGCGGTGACCGTCCCGCCGCTGCTCGACGAGGTCCGCTCGGAGCGCGCCCAGGCACGGAGCCAGGCGCTGCACACCCTGTCCAAGATCGGGGACCGGCGGGCGTGGCCGGCCGTCACCCCGGCGCTGCTGTCCGACCCCGACGAGGAGGTGGCCCGCAGCGCCTGGCGGGCCGCGGTCGTGCTGGCGCCCGAGGACGAGCGGCCCGCCCTGGCCGTAGGGTTGGCGGCGCAGCTCGGGCGCGGCGGCCGGGAGACGCAGCTGAGCCTCAGTCGGGCGCTGGTCGCGCTCGGGGAGGCGGCGGCCCCGGTCCTGACCGCCGCGACGACGGACCCCGACCCCCGGGTGCGCGCCCACGCGCTCGCCACGGAGGCGCTGCGCCGCGACCCGGACGCCGGCTTCGAGTCGGCGATCGAGGAGGCGAAGCGGATCGCCGTCCTCGGGACCGAACGGGACGGGTAGCGGGGGATGTCGATCGGTGGCGGACGGTGTGGACGGTTTGGACGGTGTGGGCGGTGCTGATCGGTGAAGTCGCCCGGCGGTCCGGGGTCAGTGCCCGGATGCTCAGGCACTACGAGTCGCTCGGCCTGGTGCGGCCCTCGGGCCGTACCGGCTCCGGCTACCGGGAGTACTCCGACGCGGACATCCGGCGGATCTTCCACATCGAGAGCCTGCGCTCGCTCGGCCTGTCGCTGCACGACGTCGGGCGGGCGCTCGACGACCCGGGCTTCGCGCCCTCGGGGCTGGTCGACGACCTCGTCGCCCGCACGCTGGAGCGCATCGCGGCGGAGAGCGAGCTGCTGACGCGGCTGCGCCGGATCGGTGCGGCGGAGCCCGGCGGCTGGGAGGACGTCCTGCGGACCGTGGCGCTCCTGCGCGGGCTGGAGTCGGGGAGCGCGGGGGCTCGGCAGCGCGCGGCCCTGGCGGCGGTAGAGGAGGCTCCCGTCCCCCTGGAGGCACTGGCCGAGGCGGTGCTGGCCGAGTCGGACCCGAACGCCGCCGGGGCCCTGCGGTGGGCCTTGGCACGGGCCGGCGAGGCGGCGGTGGCCCTGCTGGCGCCGGGCCTCGGCTCGCCCTCGGCCGAGGTGCGGGAACGCGCCGTCCGGTCCCTCGCCGAGATCCCGGACGAGGCGGCGACCGCACTGCTGCGGGACGCCCTGGCCGGCCCCGATCCGGTGGTCCGCGGGTACGCGGCCCTGGCGCTCGGGGCCAGGCGGGTGGCCGACGCCGTCCCGACGCTCATCGACATGATCGTCGAGGAGCGGAACGACGCCGACGCGGCCGACGCGCTGGCCGCGCTGGCGAACGGCGGCGCCGGGGGCGGTGCTGCCGGTGTCGGTGCTGCCGTTGATCCCGTCCTGGCGGACCGGATCGCCGGGCGGCTCGTCGAGCGGCTGGCCCGGGACGGGGTGGACGAGCCCGCCCGGCGGCGGCTGACCCAGGCGCTCGCGGACATCCCGGGGAGCACGGCGACGCGCGCGCTCGCCGGGCTGGCGCGGGACGGTGACCGGGTGGTCGCGCTCACGGCGGCGTACGTGCTCACGCTGCGCGGCGCGCGGTAGCGGACTCCCGCGCGCCGCGCAGTGGCTGTGGGCGGTCGGTGGCGGTGGGCCGGTCAGCCGGCGCTGCTGATCCGCAGGATGCCGGTGGTGGTGCCCTGGTAGACCACGCCGCCGGGGGCGATGGAGCCGACCATCTGGAGCGTGTCGAAGAGGAATCCCGCGCCGAGGTAGTGGGTGCGGGTGACGGCGCCGGTGCTCGGGTCGACCTCGGCGTAGTCGTACGGATCGAGGATCGAGGTGGCGTCGGTGCCGGGGATGACCGGCCGGCGCAGCACGGTGTGGATCAGACCGTCACCGGTGGACAGCCTCGGCACGGCGGCGGAGCGCACCGTGGTGTCCCAGACGAGGTCGCAGCCGGAGCCGTCGGAGCGGACGTCGACCCGGCTGAGACCGCCGGAGAAGCGGCCGGAGGCGGGCACGCTCGGGCCGGCGTCGGCGGGCAGCTTGGGGTACGGGTAGCCGTAGGTGCTGGCGACGAAGACGGCGTTCCCGGCGCCGACCGGGGAGTTCTCGCTGCCGCTGCCGCCCGCCCTGAGGACGGGGACGGAGCAGACCTCGGAGCCGTCGGCGGTGCGGTAGACCAGCAGGTGCACGGTCGGCGCGGCGTTGTCGACGACGGTGACGTAGTCGGTGCCGGTGCGCGGGCCGAAGAAGGTCGGCGTGGAGCCGGTGCCCCAGCTGAGCTGTCCGGGCTTGCGGCCCGGCCCGCGGTCGTACGGCCGCCGCCAGGCGATGCGCGGAGTGCCGTCGGCCCCCGCGGTCAGCAGGTAGGTGGCGTGGGTGGTGGCCACCAGCGTGCCGGCCGGGGCGGTGGAGAGGGAGTTGGCGACCTTCTCCCCGGCCGGGAGGGCGAGGGTGCGGACGGTGCCGGTGCGGTCGTCGGCGGTGCCGACGACCCCGCCGCCGGTGGCGAACCAGACCCGGCCCTGCCAGTCCGGGGACAGGCCGGTCACGGCGTCGCCCTCGGGCACGGCGCCGGCCAGCGACAGCCGGCTGTCCACGGTCAGCGCCCAGGCGCCGGTGGCGGTGCGGTGGTGGCCGATCCGCAGCAGGTCGCGGTTGCCGTCCACCACCACCAGGCGGTCGTCCTGGTCCAGGTAGGCGTACACGCCGCCGAGCAACGAGCCCTTGGCGATGGGGAGTTCGGCGACGGAACCGCCGTCGGCCGGGTCGAGCAGGTGGACCGTCGGGACGAGGCCGAAGATCGTGGTGCAGAGCGCGACCGGGCGTCCGTCCGAGCCGACCAGCACCGTCGGGCAGGCGGACTGGAGGGCCACCCGCTCGGAGTCGAGCGGGCCGGGCTTCGGGCCGGGCAGCGGGGTGGCGTCGGAGGAGCCGGTGTCGCCGTGCATGGTGGCGGTGCCGTCGGGCCCCGCGTACGGGTTGTGCGGGGGGAGCGGACCGAACGGGCCGTCGGCGTGGGCAGGAGCAGGAGCAGGGGCGGGGTCCGCGAGGGCGGGGACCGGGAGGGCCAGCAGGGCGGCGGTCACGAGTGCGGGCAGCACGAGGCGCATGGGAGTTCCCGTCGGGAGAGGTGTGGACGGCGTGGTGGTGCACGTGATCGCCCGGGTGGGGGTTCCCGACGGCGCCGGGGGCGCCGGGCTGATCACCGCGTCAGAGCGCGCGGTGACAGATCGCCGAGCACGCGTGCCCGAGGTCGACGTCGAGTCGACGGCTCAGGTGCGTGTGGCGGTTCATGCGGCCAGCATGGACCACTGACACTTTGTCGCACAAGCGTCCGTCCGGCCCGTGGGACCGGGTGGTGCGGGTCAGAAGACCGAGCAGCCGGAGAGGGTGGTGAGGGTGTCCAGGGCGGTCACGGCGGCGACCGAGTTGCCGGCCTGGTCGAGGCGGGGGCCCCAGGCGCAGACGGCCGCGCGGCCGGGCAGTATGGCGAGGACGCCGCCGCCGACGCCGCTCTTGCCGGGCAGGCCGACGCGGAAGGCGAACTCGCCGGCGGCGTCGTAGGTGCCGCAGGTGAGCAGGACGGCGTTGAGGCGCTTGGCCTCGCCGCGGCTCATCAGGCGGGTGCCGTCGGTGCGCACGCCGTAGCGGGCGAGGAAGGCGCCGGCGAGCACGAGGTCGCGGCAGCTGGCGGCGATCGCGCAGTGCGCGTAGTAGTGGTCCAGCACGGTGTCGACCGGGTTCCGCAGATTGCCGTGGCTGGCGATGAAGTGGGCGAGCGCGGCGTTGCGGTGGCCGTGCTCGGCCTCGGAGG
>NZ_JBHZCY010000134.1:0-26241 GCF_042786665.1 Kitasatospora sp. NPDC059146
GGACGTACTTGGGCGATTCGGGCGTGCGTCCAGGCGGGATGCCCGGCGTCGCGCGCCTGGCAAGATCCGCCGGACAGGCCCTAGGCCGCGAGGGGGACTTCCTGGACGGCCCAGCCGTTGCCGTCCGGGTCGTTGAAGAACACGAAGTTGTTCCAGGCCTCGCCGTGCCCGTTCACCCGGGCTCCGGCCACGAAGTGCTGGACGGGGCTGACCACCACGCCCCGCGCGGTGAGCTCCGCGTGGGCCTTCTCGATGTCCGGCACCACCAGTTGGAGGCCCTTCACCGAGCCGGGCGGCGACTCGATCACCCCGGCGCCGACCACGATCGAGCAGCGTGAGCCGGGGGGAGTCAGCTGGACCACCCGGACCCCGTCGCGCAGGCGGGTGTCGTGGTCCACGGTGAAGCCGGCCTGCTCCTCGTAGAAGAGCTTCGCGCGGTCCACGTCCGACACCGGGACCACCACGACTTCGAGCTTCCAGTCCATCGCCCTCACCCCTCTCGGTCGGGCTCTTCCAGTATCTGCCCGAAACCGTTCCCCGGCGGACCTTCGGATAGCCTGAGAACACGATGAATCCGCAGACCACGCCCGCTTCGTCACCCTCGGCCACCGCCTTCGCGACCCCCTGGGGCTCCCTCGACCTCACCCGCTTCCCCGCGGACCCCCGCGAGCGGCTGCGGGCCTGGGACGCCGCCGACGAGTACCTGCTGCGCCACCTCGCCGGCGAGGCCGACAGCGCCGACGGCGCCGCCACCGAGCTGGCCGGCCGCCGGATCGCCGTCCTCGGCGACCGCTGGGGCGCGCTGGCCACCGCGCTGGCACCGTACGGACCGGTCCAGATCAGCGACTCCCACCTCGGCCGGCAGGCCACCCGGGAGAACCTCGCCCGGGCCGGCGCCGCCGTCGACGAGGAGCGGCTGCGCACGACCCGGGACACCCCGCCGGAGCGCATCGACGTCCTGCTGGTGCGGGTGCCCAAGAGCCTGGCCCTGCTGGAGGACCAGCTGCACCGGCTCGCCCCGGCCCTCCACCCCGGCACGGTGGTGATCGGCACCGGCATGGTCGCCGAGATCCACACCTCCACCCTGCAGCTGTTCGAGAAGGTGCTCGGCCCGACCCGCACCTCGCTGGCCGTCCGCAAGGCCCGGCTGATCTTCTGCACCCCCGACCCGGCGCTCGACCCCGGCCCCAGCCCGTGGCCGCACCGCTACGCGCTGCCGCCGGACATCGGCCCCGCCGCCGGGCACACCGTGGTCAACCACGCGGGCACGTTCTGTGCCGAACGGCTCGACATCGGCACCCGGTTCTTCCTGGCCCACCTGCCCACGCCCGCCCCGGGCGACCGGGTGGTGGACCTCGGCTGCGGCAACGGCGTGGTCGGCACCGCGGCCGCGCTGGCCGGGCCGGGCGCGGAGCTGGTGTTCGTGGACGAGTCCCACCAGGCGGTGGCCTCCGCCGAGGAGACCTTCCGCGCCAACCTGGGCCCGGACGCCCCGGCCGAGTTCCGCACCGCCGACGCGCTCGACCCGGCGGTGTTCGCCCCGGGCTCGGTGGACCTGGTGCTCAACAACCCGCCGTTCCACTCCCACCAGGCCACCACCGACGCCACCGCCTGGCGGATGTTCACCGGCGCCCGGCGGGCGCTGCGGCCCGGCGGTGAGCTGTGGGTGGTCGGCAACCGTCACCTCGGCTACCACGTCAAGCTGCGCAAGCTGTTCGGCAACTGCCAACTCGTCGCGGGGAACCCGAAGTTCGTGGTGCTGCGAGCCGTGAAGCGCTGACCGGGGGCCGTCGGCGGCACGGTCCGCCGGTGCCCGGGCCGGTCGCACCGGCGGGGAGCCCGGGGGTGCCGGGCTCAGCCTTGCATGGATTTTCCCTCCCGCGTATATTCATGCCACGACCAAGGAGGAAGCCATGGCTTTGCGAGTCGCCGTCGCCGGCGCGAGCGGGTACGCGGGCGGTGAGGTGCTGCGCCTGCTGCTCGGCCACCCGGAGGTGGAGATCGGGGCGCTGACCGGCGGCTCGAACGCGGGCACCAGGCTCGGCGCGCTGCAGCCGCACCTGATCCCGCTGGCCGACCGTGTGCTCGAACCCACCACCCCCGAGGTGCTGGCCGACCACGACGTGGTGTTCCTGGCGCTGCCGCACGGCCAGTCCGCCGCCGTCGCCGAGGCCCTCGGCCAGAACGTCCTGGTGATCGACTGCGGCGCCGACTTCCGGCTCAAGGCCGCCGCCGACTGGGAGCAGTTCTACGGCTCCGCCCACGCCGGCACCTGGCCCTACGGCCTGCCCGAACTCCCCGGCCACCGCGACGCGTTGAAGGGCAGCAACCGGATCGCCGTGCCCGGCTGCTACCCGACGGCCGTCTCCCTGGCGCTGTTCCCGGCCTACGCGGCCGGCCTCGCCGAGCCGGAGGCCGTGGTGGTCGCCGCCTCCGGCACCTCCGGCGCCGGCAAGGCCGCCAAGACCCACCTGCTGGGCAGCGAGGTGATGGGCAGCGTCAGCCCGTACGGCGTCGGCGGCGTGCACCGGCACACCCCGGAGATGGTGCAGAACCTCACCCCGCTGGCCGGCGAGCCGCTGACCGTCTCCTTCACCCCCACCCTCGTCCCGATGCCGCGCGGCATCCTCGCCACCTGCTCCGCCAAGGCCAAGCCGGGCGTGAGCGCCGAGGAGCTGCGCGCCGCGTACGCCGAGGCCTTCGCCGACGAGCCCTTCGTCCACCTGCTGCCCGAGGGGCAGTGGCCGCAGACCAGCAGCGTCTACGGCGCCAACACCGCCCTGGTCCAGGTCGCCCTGGACGCCACCGCCGGGCGGATCGTCGCGATCAGCGCGATCGACAACCTGGTCAAGGGCACCGCGGGCGGCGCGGTGCAGAGCATGAACATCGCCCTCGGCCTGCCCGAGGAGCTGGGCCTTCCCCTGAACGGAGTCGCACCGTGACCACCCCCGACACCGGCGTGACCGCCGCCAAGGGCTTCCGGGCCGCCGGCGTGACCGCGGGCATCAAGGCCTCGGGCACCCCGGACCTCGCCCTGGTGGTCAACGACGGCCCCTCGTACGCCGCGGCCGGCGTCTTCACCGCCAACCGGGTCAAGGCCGCGCCCGTGCTCTGGTCCCAGCAGGTCCTCAAGGGCGGCCGGGTCTCCGCCGTCGTCCTCAACTCCGGTGGTGCCAACGCCTGTACCGGCCCGGCCGGCTTCCAGGACACCCACGCCACCGCGGAGAAGGTCGCCGCCGAGCTGGACCTCAGCGCCGGCGAGGTCGCCGTCGCCTCCACCGGCCTGATCGGCGTCCGGCTGCCGATGGACGTGCTGCTGCCCGGTGTCGCCCTGGCCGCCCGGGAGCTCAGCGAGACCGGCGGCGAGTCCGCCGCGATCGCCATCAAGACCACCGACACCGTGCACAAGACCGCGCAGGTCACCAGCCCGGCGGGCTGGACGGTCGGCGGCATGGCCAAGGGCGCGGGCATGCTCGCCCCGAGCCTGGCCACCATGCTGGTCGTGCTCACCACCGACGCCGACCTGGACAGCGCCGCCCTGGACGCCGCCCTGCGCGGCGCCACCCGCACCACCTTCGACCGGATCGACTCCGACGGCTGCATGTCGACCAACGACACCGTGCTGCTGCTGGCCTCCGGCGCCTCCGGCACCGCCCCGGACGCGGCCGAGTTCGCCGAGGCCGTCCGCACCGTCAGCGCCGACCTGGCCCGCCAGCTGATCGGCGACGCCGAGGGCGCCAGCAAGGACATCCGGATCGACGTCACCGGCGCGGCCACCGAGGACGAGGCCGTCGAGGTCGCCCGGACGATCAGCCGCAACAACCTGCTCAAGTGCGCCATCCACGGCGAGGACCCCAACTGGGGCCGGGTGCTGTCCGCGATCGGCACCACCTCCGCCACCTTCGAGCCGGACCGGCTCGACGTCGCCATCAACGGCGTCTGGGTCTGCCAGGACGGCGGCGTCGGCGAGGACCGCGACCTGGTGGACATGAAGGGCCGTGACGTCGTCATCACCGCGAACCTCAACGCCGGTACGGCGAGCGCCTCGCTGTGGACCAACGACCTCACCGCCGACTACGTCCACGAGAACAGCGCCTACTCCAGCTGAGCCGCCGCTCCGCCGAGCGCCGAACCGCGACGACCGTTCCGACAAGGGAAACCCGTGCAGATCGCACCCAAGGGCGAACAGGCCCGCAACAACACCGCGTTGCCCAAGGCCATGACGCTGATCGAGGCGCTGCCCTGGCTGGAGCGCTTCCACGGCAAGACCATCGTGATCAAGTTCGGCGGCAACGCCATGGTCGACGAGAGCCTCAAGGCGGCCTTCGCCCAGGACGTCGTCTTCCTCCGCTACGCCGGACTGCACCCCGTCGTGGTGCACGGCGGCGGCCCGCAGATCAGCGCCCAACTGGACCGGCTGGGCCTGGAGTCCAGCTTCACCAACGGCCTGCGGGTCACCACCCCCGAGACCATGGACGTGGTCCGGATGGTGCTGGCCGGCCAGGTGCAGCGCGAGCTGGTCGGCCTGCTCAACGAGCACGGCCCGTTCGCCGTCGGCATGACCGGCGAGGACGCCCACACCATGACGGCGGTCAAGCGCTACGCCGTGGTGGACGGCGAGCAGGTCGACATCGGCCTGGTCGGCGACATCGTCAACATCGAGGCCGGCGCCGTGAAGGCACTGATCGCCGACGGCCGGATCCCGGTCATCTCCTCGATCGCCCGCGGTGCCGACGGCCACGTCTACAACATCAACGCCGACACCGCCGCCTCCGCCCTGGCGGTCTCGCTCGGCGCCGAGATGCTGGTGGTGCTGACCGACGTCGAGGGCCTGTACAAGGACTGGCCGAACTCCGACGACGTGATCAGCCAGCTCAACGCGAGCGAACTGGACGCACTGCTGCCGGGCCTGGCCAGCGGCATGCTCCCCAAGATGGAGGGCTGCCTGCGTGCCGTCCGCTCCGGCGTGGGCACCGCCCGCGTCCTGGACGGCCGGGTGCAGCACAGCCTGCTGCTGGAGATCTTCACCGACGAGGGCATCGGCACGATGGTCGTGCCGGACGACGAGCCGACCGTGACCGGGGGACTGGCATGACGCACAACGAGCAGCTCACCGACCGGTGGCAGCACGCCTTCACCGACAACTACGGCACCCCCCGGATCCCGCTGGTGCGCGGCGAGGGCGTCAAGCTCTGGGACGCCGACGGCAAGGAGTACACCGACCTGCTCGGCGGCATCGCCGTCAACGCCCTCGGCACCGCCCACCCGGCCGTGGTCGAGGCGGTCAGCCGGCAGATCGCCACCCTCGGCCACGTCTCCAACCTCTTCATGGCCGAGCCGACCATCGCGCTCGCCGAGCGGCTGCTGGCGCTGGACGGCCGGGAGGGCGGCCGGGTGTTCTTCTGCAACTCCGGCGCCGAGGCCAACGAGGCCGCCTTCAAGATCAGCCGACGGACCGGCCGCACCCACCTGGTCGCCCTCCAGGGCGCCTTCCACGGCCGGACCATGGGCGCCCTCGCGCTCACCGGCCAGCCCGCCAAGCAGGCGCCGTTCCGCCCGCTGCCCGGTGACGTCACCCACGTCCCGTTCGGCGACGTCGAGGCGCTGCGCGCGGCCGTCACCACCGACACCGCCGCCGTCTTCCTGGAGCCGATCCAGGGCGAGAACGGCGCGATCCCGCTGCCCGACGGCTACCTGAGGGCCGCCCGCGAGATCACCCGGGCCACCGGCACCCTGCTGGTCCTGGACGAGATCCAGACCGGCATCGGCCGGACCGGGTACTGGTACGCCCACCAGGCCTGCGAGGGCGTCGAGCCGGACGTGGTCACCCTGGCCAAGGCGCTCGGCGGCGGCCTGCCGATGGGCGCGGTGCTGGCCTTCGGCCCGGCCGCCGAGCTGCTCACCCCGGGCCAGCACGGCACCACCTTCGGCGGCAACCCGGTGGCCGCCGCGGCCGGGCTCGCGGTGCTGGACACCATCGAGTCCGAGGGCCTGCTGGAGCACGTCCGCAAGATCGGCGACCGGCTGCGGCACGGCGTCGAGGCGCTCGGCGACCCGCTGGTCTCGCACGTGCGCGGGGCCGGACTGCTGCTCGGCATCGTGCTGACCCGGCCGCTCTCGGCCCGGGTCCAGGCGGTCGCCCAGCAGGCGGGCTTCCTCGTCAACGCGGCCGTCCCGGACGCCGTACGGCTGGCGCCGCCGCTGGTGCTGAGCGAGCAGGAGGCGGACGCCTTCCTCGCGGCCCTGCCGGAGATCCTCCGAACGGTGCGCGAGAGCGCCCCGGCCGATGCGAGTTGACCATCGTCCGGGAGAATAATCACATGACCGATTCCCGCTCCGGCTCCGCCGCCGGCCCGACGCCGCAGGTCCCGCAGACCCGCACCGCGCGCCACCGGCGGATCGTGGACCTGCTCACCCGCCAGCCCGTGCGTTCGCAGAGCCAGCTCGCCAAGCTGCTCGCCGACGACGGACTCGTGGTCACCCAGGCCACCCTCTCCCGGGACCTGGACGAGCTGGGCGCGGTCAAGATCCGCAACCGGGACGGCGCGCTGATCTACGCCGTCCCCGCCGAGGGCGGCGACCGCACCCCGCGCGCACCGATGGGGGAGTCGGCCAGCGAAGGCCGGATGGCCCGGCTGGCGGGCGAGCTGATGGTCTCCGCGACGGCCTCCGGCAACCTGGTCGTGCTGCGCACCCCGCCGGGCGCCGCGCAGTTCCTCGCCTCGGCGATCGACCAGGCCGAGGTCTTCGAGATCATCGGCACCATCGCGGGCGACGACACCGTGCTGCTGATCAGCCGGGACCCGGCGGGCGGCCAGGCGCTGGCCGACCACCTCATGCAACTCGCCCAGGCCAAGGCGCAGTAGGGCCGCGGCAGCCACAGCCCCGGCAACCACAGCCCCGGTCGAAGGATCCCCTTCGACCGGGGTTTTGTGTTCCATACGGAGTGATGCATACTTATGCCACCCACTGCACATGTGTGAAGGAGCCACCGCGATGACCGCCCAGCAGTCCTCCGACGTCCGCCTCTGGGGCGCGCGCTTCGCCGACGGCCCGTCCGAGGCGCTGGCCAGGCTCTCCGCCTCGGTCCACTTCGACTGGCGGCTCGCCCCCTACGACATCGCCGGCTCCAAGGCCCACGCCCGGGTGCTGCACAAGGCGGGCCTGCTCTCCGACGAGGAGCTGGCCGGCATGCTGGCCGGCCTCGACCGGCTGCTCGCCGACGTCGAGGCCGGGACCTTCGTCGGCACCGTCGCCGACGAGGACGTCCACACCGCCCTGGAGCGGGGGCTGCTGGAGCGCCTCGGCGCCGACCTCGGCGGCAAGCTGCGGGCCGGGCGCTCGCGCAACGACCAGATCGCCACCCTGTTCCGGATGTACCTGCGCGACCACGCCAGGACCATCGGCGGCCTGCTGCTCGACCTCCAGGGCGCCCTGGTCGGCCTGGCCGAGGCGCACCCGGACACCGCGATGCCCGGCCGCACCCACCTCCAGCACGCCCAGCCGGTGCTCTTCGCCCACCACGTCCTCGCGCACGTGCAGGCCCTCGGCCGGGACGCCGAGCGGCTGCGCCAGTGGGACGCCCGCACCGCCGTCTCCCCGTACGGCTCCGGCGCGCTGGCCGGCTCCTCGCTCGGCCTCGACCCGCAGGCCGTCGCCGCCGACCTCGGCTTCGAGGGCGGCTCGGTCGGCAACTCCATCGACGGCACCGCCTCGCGCGACTTCGTCGCCGAGTTCGCCTTCGTCACCGCGATGATCGGGATCAACCTCTCCCGGATCGCGGAGGAGGTGATCATCTGGAACACCAAGGAGTTCGGCTTCATCACCCTGCACGACGCCTTCTCCACCGGCTCCTCGATCATGCCGCAGAAGAAGAACCCGGACATCGCCGAGCTCGCCCGCGGCAAGTCCGGCCGCCTGATCGGCAACCTCACCGGCCTGCTCGCCACCCTCAAGGCGCTGCCGCTCGCCTACAACCGGGACCTCCAGGAGGACAAGGAGCCGGTCTTCGACTCCTGCGACACCCTGGAGGTGCTGCTGCCCGCGTTCACCGGGATGATGGCCACCCTGACGGTGCACCGGGAGCGGCTGGAGGAGCTGGCCCCGGCCGGTTTCTCGCTCGCCACCGACATCGCCGAGTGGCTGGTCAAGCAGGGCGTGCCGTTCCGGGTCGCGCACGAGGTGGCCGGAGCCTGTGTCAAGGCCTGCGAGGCCCAGGGCATCGAACTGTCCGACCTGACCGACGAGCAGTTCGCCGCGATCTCCGAGCACCTGACCCCCGAGGTCCGCACGGTGCTCAGCGTGCACGGCGCCATCGCCGCCCGCGACGGGCGCGGCGGCACCGCCCCCTCGGCCGTCGCGGTCCAGCTCGCCGAGGTGAAGGCGGACCTGGCGCGGCAGCAGGAGTGGGCCCAGCCCCAGGGCTGACCCCTGGAGCAGCGCGGGAGGGGCGCGGCGGTCCGACCGTCGCGCCCCTCCCGCGTGCGCGCCCCGGTCCGGGCGTAACCGGCCCCGCCCGGGCCCGTCATGCACGGTGTGTGCACCCCCCTTTCTCCCGTCCCCTCGGCCGAGGACGTCTACCTCGCCGAGCAGCGCCGCCGCGTGGTCCGCGAGACCGTCGCCGCCCTGCCCGGCCGCTGCCCGGAGCTGATCGCCGCCCTCGCCGAGGATCCGCCGCCCACCTACCGGGAGCTCTCCGAGCGCCTCGGCATGCCGCGCGGCTCGATCGGCCCCACCCGGTCCCGCTGCCTGGCCTGTCTGCGCCTCCTGCTGCACGCCGAGCGCTACCCCTGACCGGGGGCCCGCCTCACCCGGGCGCCCCACATCCGCTCCCGCCGCTCACCGCCCGTCACCGGTCGCTCGCTCCACCCCCCAGCGCGGCGTGACCCTGGCCACGTCTGCCCCGCCGAAGGTTGAGGGAACCTGACACCCGGGTAGCACGCTGGCGAACGTCACTCTTGACGGTGGCGCATACGCTCGGATACTGAGCGTGAGCGCGCCACCCTCTGCGCGCCGGGCACGACGACTGGGGAGGCCCCTCCACATGGGCATGAGCGTGATCATCTCGGCCGCTGCGGCCGAGGACGCGGAGCAGATCCTCAAGCTCCAGTACCTGGGCTACCAGCCCGAGGCGGAGCTGTACGGCGACTGGGCGATCGAGCCCCTGACCCAGAGCCTGGAGAGTCTGCGAGCCGAACTGACCGAGCAGCACGTCCTGGTCGCCCGGCTGGGCGACGAGGTGGTGGGCGCCGTCCGCGGCCACGTCGACGCCGAGGGCATCGGCCGGATAGGGCGTCTGGTGGTCCACCCCCGGATGCAGCGGCACGGCCTGGGCGGCCGGCTGCTGGACGCGCTGGAGCGCCGGATGGCCGAGGCGCCCCACCCGGTGACGGCCTACCGGCTGTTCACCGGGCACCGGAGCCTCGGCAACCTGCGGCTCTACGCCCGCCAGGGCTACCGGCAGACCGCCGTCGAGCGGGTGACCAGCCGGCTGAGCTTCGTCCACCTGGAGAAGTCCGCCGCGACCCCGCTGGCCGAGACCTCGCTGGCCGCGACCGCCTGAGCTCCGCCCGCCCCGGCAACCTCGACGCCGCCACCATCCGGACGCCCCGGTGGCGGCGTCGAGTCGTATCCCCCCAGCTCCGCGCGGGTCGTGTCCGCAATGCGGACAGCCCTGTCGAACAATTGGGCGCTGTACGACTCATCTGTTTTACTGGCTCACATGACTGCGACGACGAACTGGACCCCCACCGGCACGCTGCCGGCAGGTGAGCGTGCCATGTGCCGTCGAATGTGTCACTGCTGAGGGCCACCGCCCCCGGGCACCCCGTCGAGGGTGCCTCCCCCTCGCGCCCCGAAGCGAGAATCCGGCGTCGCTCCCGCCCGTGCGAGCGCGCCCTCCTCCCGGAACCCTCCCTTCCGGCGTGCCCGCCCACCCGCGGCCGTCGATGACTCGTTAGGGCCACGCCGTCGCGCGGCCCGGTCGTTCTACGGCCACGATCAAGGGGTGGCAGGTCCGGATCCCCCTGGCGGGGCGTCGCAGGACACCGCCGACCGCGACCCGGTCGGCCGGTGGACACCGCCGCCCGCCCCCGACCCACGGAAGCACCTGTGATCACCACCACGGACCTGACGAAGGTCTACCGTTCCCGAGGCCGCGAGGTGACCGCCCTCGCCGGCGTCGACCTGCACGTCCGCCCGGGCGAGGTCTACGGAGTCGTCGGCACCAGCGGTGCCGGCAAGTCCACCCTCATCCGCTGCGTGAACATGCTGGAGCGCCCGACCTCCGGCACGGTCACCGTGGACGGGGTCGACCTGACGGCGCTGTCCGGCGGGGAGAACCGGGCCGGCAAGGACCTGCGCGAGGCGCGCCGCCGGATCGGCATGGTCTTCCAGCACTTCAACCTGCTCTCCTCCCGTACGGTGCAGCAGAACGTCGAGCTGCCGCTGGAGATCATCGGCCTGGACCGCACCCAGCGCCGCCGCAAGGCCGCCGAGCTGCTCGACCTGGTCGGCCTCGGCGACAAGGCCCGCAGCTACCCCAACCAGCTCTCCGGCGGCCAGAAGCAGCGGGTGGGCATCGCCCGCGCCCTGGCCGGCGACCCCAAGGTGCTGCTCTCCGACGAGGCCACCTCGGCCCTCGACCCGGAGACCACCCGCTCGATCCTCAAGCTGCTGCGCGACCTCAACCAGCAGCTGGGCCTGACGGTCCTGCTGATCACCCACGAGATGGACGTCATCAAGTCCGTCTGCGACTCCGCCGCCCTGATGCGCGGCGGCCGGGTGGTGGAGTCCGGCGAGCTGACCGACCTGCTGGCGGAGCCCGGCTCCGAGCTGGCCCGCGAGCTGTTCCCGCTGAGCGAGTTCGGCACCGGCCACCCCGGTACGACCGTGCTGGAGATCACCTTCCAGGGCGACGCCCCGGCGCAGCCCTTCGTCTCCCAGCTGGCCCGCACCTACCAGATCGACATCAACATCCTCGGCGCCGCCGTGGAGACGATCGCGGGCCGGATGGTCGGCCGGATGCGGGTCGAGCTGCCCGGCGGCCACCAGGACAACGTGGTGCCGATCGGCTACCTGCGCGAGCAGGGCCTGCAAGTGGCCCTGATCGGTTCGGACGGCAACGGCAGGGCGAACGGAGCGGTGGCATGAGCGGCCTGAGCTGGGACCAGATGCAGGACCTGATGTGGCCGGCCACCCAGGAGACCTTCCAGATGGTCGGTGTCGCGACCCTCTGCACGGTCGTGCTCGGCCTGCCGCTCGGGGTGCTGCTGGTGCTCACCTCCAAGGGCGGGGCGCTGCAGAACCAGCCGGTGAACAAGGTGCTCGGCGCCGTGGTGAACCTGGCCCGGTCGCTGCCGTTCATCATCCTGATGATCGCGCTGATCTCCTTCACCCGCTGGCTGACCGGCAACTCCCTCGGCTGGCAGGCGGCGACCGTGCCGCTGACGGTCGGCGCCATCCCGTTCTTCGCCCGGCTGGTGGAGACCAACGTCCGGGAGGTCGACCGCGGCCTGATCGAGGCGGTGCAGGCGATGGGCGGCAGCACCTGGACGCTGGTGCGCAAGACGCTCGTGCCCGAGGCGCTGCCCGGCATCGTGGCCTCCGTCACCACCACGGTGATCGCCCTGATCGGCTACTCCGCGATGGCCGGCACGGTCGGCGGCGGTGGCCTCGGCGACCTCGCCTACCGCTACGGCTACCTGCGCTTCGAGACCACCTTCATGTGGATCATCGTGGCCGAGATCGCGATCATCGTCACGGTGATCCAGCTGGCCGGCGACTACGCCGTGCGCCGGCTCGGCGACCGGGGCCGCGGCGGCGGACGCACCCGCCTGCTCCGCCCGCGGGCCACCACCCCCGACGAGGACCTCGTCGCCTCCTAGACCTCCCTCGTCCGACCTCCGGACGCGGCTCCCCGCACCACGCAGAAAGGCACTTTTCGTGCGCAACGTTCTGAAGTTCTCCAGTGTCCTCGCCACCGCCGGCCTCGCCCTGTCCCTGGCCGCCTGCGGCAGCTCGGGCTCCTCCTCCTCGGACCCGAACGCACCGCTCAAGGTCGTGGCCAGCCCGACCCCGCACGCGCAGATCCTCAAGTTCGTCCAGGACAACCTCGCGGCCAAGGCGGGCCTCAAGCTCGACATCAAGGAGGTCACCGACTACGTGACCCCCAACACGGCGGTGCAGGACGGTTCGGCCGACGTCAACTACTTCCAGCACGTCCCGTACCTGGACGACTTCAACAAGAAGAACGGCACGGACATCGTCCCGGTCGAGCCGGTCCACCTGGAGCCGCTCGGCGTCTACTCCAAGAAGGTCAAGTCGATCGGCGACCTGCCGTCCGGCGCCACCATCGGCCTGCCCAACGACGCCACCAACGAGGGCCGCGCGCTCAAGCTGCTCGCCGACAACAAGCTGATCACCCTCAAGGACGGCGCCGGCACCGCCGCCACCCCGGCGGACGTGACGGCCAACCCGAAGAACTTCAAGTGGAAGGAGCTGGAGGCGGCCCAGCTGCCCCGCTCCATCGCCGACCTCGACGCCGCCGTGATCAACGGCAACTACGCGCTCGACTCGGGCCTCAAGCCGGCCACCGACGCGCTGGTGCTGGAGAAGGCCGAGGGCAACCCGTACGCCAACATCATCGCCGTCAAGAAGGGCAAGGAGAACGACCCGCGGGTGAAGAAGCTGGCCGAGCTGCTGCACTCCGACGAGGTCAAGAAGTACATCAACGACACGTTCCAGGGTTCGGTCATCCCGGCCTTCTGAACGATCTGATCGTCGTACGGTCATACCTTGTGACGCCCGACCGGGCCCCCGCCGCACCTCGGCGGGGGCCCGGTCGGGCAGTATGCACCAGGGACACCACGGCAGACCGGGTTCTGACGTACCGTCGTGCGCGCGGCGCACCGCATGGCAACCGGGGCGCGACGGAGGCGTACGGTGTTGTGTTCACGACCCGGCGAGGAGAGACGGCATGGCAGCGAGCTTCCCCGAGACCGCCATCAGCACCGAACGGCTGCTGCTGCGGCCCCTTGCGGAGGACGACGCCCCGGGGCTGGCCACCATGATGGCCGACGACCTCGTACTCGCCTGGACCGACCTCCCGCACCCCTTCACCGAGGAGTACGCGACCGAGCTCGCCCGCACCCTCGCCCCCGCCCACCGCGCCCACGGCCGCGGCATCGTCTTCGCCGTCACCGAGCACCTCACCCAGCGCCTGGTCGGCCTGGTCGAACTGCGCAACACCGACTGGCGGCTGCGCAGCACCGAGATCTCCTACGTCACCGCCGCCTGGGCCCGCGGCGAGGGCTACGCCCCGGAGGCCGTCCTCGGCGTCGCCCAGTGGCTGTTCGAGGACCGCGACTTCCTGCGCCTGGAACTGCGCACCGCCGCCGGGAACACCGCCGCCCAGCAGGTCGCCCAGAAGATCGGCGGCATCAGCGAGGGCGTGCTGCGCAGCGCCTGGATAGTCCGCGGCGAGTCCGGGGAGCTCGTCGCGGAGACCCGCAGCGACCTGATCCTGTGGAGCCTCCTCCCGGAGGACCTGGAGTCGCCCGAACTGCACCGCGACGGCTGGCACGGCGACCACCGCTACGTGCTGCGCGACTGATCCGCCACGCCCTTCCCCGCTGGTCACCCCCGCGGCGCGGACATGTGTGCGAGTTGTCGACCTCAGGGGGACGGTACCCGGTAGCCTCTCCACCGGCGCCGCACAGCCGGCGCGACGAGCCGCGCGAGGAGTCGCGCAACGAGTCGAGGGAGAACGGCCGCAGATGGCTGACCGGATCACGGTCATCGGGTGGGACGGCACGCCACTGACCGAGGCCGCCGGCGCGGCCCTCGCCGCGGCGACCCTGGTCGCCGGAGCCTCCTACCAACTGGACGCCCTCCCGGTGCCGGAGGACGCCGAGCGGATCGCCCTCGGCAACATCCAGCAGGCCGCCCGCACGATCGCCGAGCACCGCGGCGCCGCCGTCGTGGTCGCCGAGGGCGACCCGGGCTTCTTCGGCGTGGTGCGCACCCTGCGCCGCCCCGAGTTCGGCCTCGAACTCGAAGTCCTGCCCGCCGTCTCCTCCGTCGCCACCGCCTTCGCCCGGGCCGGGATGCCCTGGGAGGACGCCCAGGTGGTCAGCGCCCACGGCGGCCGGCTGCGCCGCGCCGCCAACATCTGCCGCGCCCACCCCAAGGTCGCCGTGCTCACCGCCCCGGGCGCCGGTCCGGGCGAACTCGCCCTGATGCTGCGCGGGGTGCACCGGACCTTCGTGGTCTGCGAGGCCCTCGGCACCCCGGAGGAGGACGTCACCGTCCTCACCTCCGACCGGATCGCCGACCACGTCTGGCGCGACCCCAACGTGGTGCTGGTGATCGGCGGCGGCGCCCAGGCCGGCGCGGTCGGCGAGGCGGCCGGCTGGCTGGCGGGGCGCCCGCTGGGCTACCCCGGCGCGGAACGCGGCTGGGCGCTCCCCGGCGACGCCTACGCGGGCGCCGGGCGCACGGAGGGCGAGCCGGGCGCGTCGGAGGCACTGCCCGCGCACGTGCGCGCCCTGGTGCTGGCCCGTCTGGGTGCACGTCCCGGCGACCTGGTCTGGTCGGTCGGCGCGGGCAGCGGCGCCCTCGCGGTGGAGGCGGCCCGGTTCGGTGCCGCCGTGGTCGCGGTCGAGGCCTCCCGCTCGGCCTGTGCCCGGCTCACCGTCAACGCCCGCCGCTACGGGGTCGAGGTGGAGACGGTGTACGGGCAGGGGCCGGAGGTGCTGGGCGGACTCCCGGAGCCCGACGCGGCGGTGGTGGAGTCCGGCGGCCTGGACGTGGTGCGCGCGGTGCTGGCCCGCAGACCGGAGCGCTTCGTGGCGCTGGCCCGGACCTTCGCCGAGGCCGAGGAGGTCCACCGGGCCATCGTCGGGGCCGGCTACCGCGCGGACGGCGCGCTGCTGCAGTCGACCCCGCTGCGGGCCGGCGAGGAGGGCGGCGCACTGGCGCTCGGGGCGGGCGCGGGCGGTGCACTGCTGCTCTGGGGTGAGCAGATCGTGTGAAGGCCTCGGGTGCGGGCCGGGGCCGCCGGACCCACCGCGCGGTGATCCAGGTCGCATCCGGACACCGATTCGAGAGGTCACCGCGCCGGGCCGGTAGTGTGGCGTCCCAGGCGGTTCCATCCGCCGACGACCCACCCGATTCGGTCGGTTTGTCACCTTTTTGACGTGGTGCAATCCGGTTCCGCTCGGAGTGTGGGCAATTCGACGGGCCGCGTGCCGGACCTGGAGAATGCCGTAGGGTCCGGTGCGGTCGTGCCGGTTGCTCCGGGTTGTCGTTGACTCAGATGGTGCACCGCCTTCACCGGCGGTGCCCGGGCCGGGGTGCCGCAGCGCGCCGGAAGGACTTGGGCCGCAGCGCCACGGCGCGGCGGCCACGTGTGGTTGAGGGGCGGGTCGGTGCAGGCCCGGCCCGTGCGGATGGGCGCTGCGGTCGGTGGATCGCGTCGCCAAGGGGCGCGGCAGCGGCCTGGAAGGAGCTTTGACAATGACCGATGGCGGCCACGTCCCGGGCGAGGGACTGCCGGAGCACCTGCACGCCGGGCCCGACCCGCTCGGCGGACCGGAGGGCGTCGCGGGCGTTGCACCTCTGCAGGGCGTCGCGACCGACAGCGGCGTGATCCCCAACCCGGCGGCGCCGCTCGGCGGCCTGCCGGGCGCGGTGCCCCCCGGCGCGGGCGTGATCCCGCCGCAGGGCCAGCCGAACTTCACCGCCTCCGGCGTGCCGGCCCCGGCCGCCCCGGGGGACGGCTGGGCCGTCGACCAGGGCGCCCAGCGCCCGGCCTTCCACTTCGTCGACCAGCCGGACGGGCTGGACGACGAGGACGACGTCCTGCTGATGCCCGGCCCGCAGGGCTCCTGGGGCGCCGAGCAGGCCCCGTTCGCGCAGCCGGACGGCACCCCGGTCGAGCCCTCCTGGCCGCCGGTCGACCCGCCCGTGCTCGGCGGCGAGCAGTTCCAGCAGCCGCCGGCGCAGGGCGCCCAGGCGCAGCCGTACCCGCAGCAGCCGATGACGCAGGCTCAGCAGCCGCGGCGCCCGCTGCACGCCGGCCCGCCGATCCCGGACCCCTCGCTGATGACCGGCCAGGTGCCGGTCCGTTCGCTGGCCGACCGCGGCCCGTCGCTGGGCGGCACGCCCGCGCACGGCATCCCGGTCGTCGGCCGGCCGCCGATGGGCGAGCCCGTCGCGCAGGCTCCCGGCGCCGTGCCGCAGGCCGCCCCGGTGGCGCCCGCCGCGCCGGTGCCGCCGACTCCCTCCACGGTCGAGGGCGGGCCGGAGGTTCACCAGGCCGCCCAGGCCCAGGGCTACCAGCAGGTGCCGCTGGCCTCGCCGCCGGTCGAGGGCCTGATGGCGGTCGAGGCGATCGGTGCGATCGAGGTGATCGAGGTCGTCGGGACCCCGGACGCCGTCCTGGCCGCACCGCCCGCCGAGGGCGTTCCGGTCCAGCCGGCCGCCGAGGCCGTCCAGCCTGACCCGGCCGTCGTGGTCGAGCCGGTCGCGGCGGAGACCGTCGCTCAGCCGGCCGCCGAGGCGGTCGCGGTGGAGAGCCCCGCGGTCGAGACGGTGCTCGTCGACGCCCCGGCCGTGGAGACCCCCGTCGTGGAGACCGCCGCGGTCGAAGGTGCCGCCGTCGAGGTCGTGGCCGTCGAAGGTGCCGGCGAGTCCGCCGCGCCCGTCGAGTCGGCCGAGGCCGCCGCCCCGGCCGGTCAGCCGCGCCGGATCTCCGCCTTCCTCGCCGCGCCGACCCCGCACGGCCTGCCCAAGGTCGAGGCGGCCCAGCAGGCCCCGGCGGCCGTCGCGGCGGTCCAGGAGCAGACCGTCCCCATAGCGGCCGCCGACGCGCCGCAGGCCGCCGAGCAGGCCCCTGCCGTCGAGCAGGCTCCGGCCGTCGAGGCCGTCGAGGCGGTCCAGGAGGCCGGGCAGCCCGCCGAGGCCGCGCAGGCGGTCGTCGCGGAGCCGGTGGCCGAAACCGCCGCCGGTACGGGGGAGATGCCCTCCGGTCAGGTCGTCGCCGAGGCTGCCGAGCAGGAGCCCGCCACCGAGCCGGTCCAGGCCGAGGCCGTCACTGTCGAGGCCGTCGGTGCCGAGCCGACCGCCGAGCAGCCGGAGCACTCGGAGCAGGCCGAGCAGCCGCAGTCGGAGGCCGTCCCGGCCGAGCCGGCCGCGGAGACCCCGGCCGAGCCGGTCCCCGGGCAGCCGGAGCAGACCGAGCAGCCGACCGTCGAGCAGGCCGCCGCCGAGGCCGTGCAGCCCGCCGAGGCTGTCTCTCCCGAGGCCGCGCAGCAGCCCGTCCCCGAGCAGGTCACCGAGGTCACCGAACAGCCGGTCGGCGTGGTCCCCGAGACCGCCGGGACCGCCGAGACCGCCGAGGTCGTCGAGCAGCCCGCCGGGGCCCCGGCCGCCGAGCAGCCGCAGCCGGAGCAGGCCGAGCAGCCCGGGGCCGAGCAGCCGCAGGTCGAGCCCGTCGCCGCCGGACCGGAGGCCGTCCAGGAGGAGGCCCCCGCCGCCGAGCAGCCGGAGGCCCAGGCCACCGAGGAGCCGCAGCCCGAGGCCCCGGCCGCCACCGAGCAGCCGCAGGCCGACCAGCCGTCGGCCGAGCAGCAGCCCGAGGCAGCCGTCGAGCCGACCGACGCCCCGGCCGCCGAGGACGAGCAGCCCGCCGAGCCCGCCGAGCCCCGCGGCCCCGCCGCCCCCGGCTACGACGACGCCGGCCGCGACGCCGTCCACCAGGTGATCCGCGAGCGCCGCGACATCCGCAACGGCTTCCGCCCCGACCCGATCCCGCACGAGGTGCTGATCCGCGTCCTGGAGGCGGCCCACACCGCGCCCAGCGTCGGCTACTCCCAGCCCTGGGACTTCGTGGTCATCCGCTCGGCGAAGACCCGTCGGAAGATGCACGCCCTGGCCGAGCGCCAGCGCGAGGCGTACGCGGACTCGCTGCCGAAGGGCCGGGCCAAGCAGTTCCGGGAGATCAAGATCGAGGCGATCCTCGACACCCCGGTGAACATCGTGGTCACCGCCGACCGCACCCGCGGCGGCCGGCACACCCTGGGCCGGCACACCCAGCCGCAGATGGCCCCGTACTCGGCCGCGCTGGCCGTCGAGAACCTCTGGCTGGCCGCCCGTGCCGAGGGCCTGGGCGTCGGCTGGGTGAGCTTCTTCGACGACGAGGAGCTGGTCCGCGAGCTCGGCCTGCCCGAGCACCTGGAGGTCGTCGCCTACCTGTGCGTCGGCTTCGTCGACGAGTTCCCGGACGAGCCGGAGCTGGAGCAGCAGGGCTGGGCCAAGAAGCGCCCGCTCGCCTGGGTGGTGCACGAGGAGCAGTACGGCAACCGCGCGCTGCCCGGCGAGGAGCCGCAGAACCTGCTCGCCGACACCCTGCGCGGGATCCGCCCGCTGGACGCCAAGGCGCTCGGCGAGGCCTGGGACCGCCAGAAGCGGATGACCAAGCCGGCCGGCTCGCTCGGCATGCTGGAGATCATCTCCGCCCAGCTGTCCGGCCTCTCCCGCAAGTGCCCGCCGCCGATCCCCGAGCCCGCCTGCGTGGCGATCTTCGCGGGCGACCACGGCGTGCACGCCCAGGGCGTCACCCCGTGGCCGCAGGAGGTGACCGCCCAGATGGTCGGCAACTTCCTGGCCGGGGGAGCGGTGATCAACTCCTTCGCCAAGCAGATCGGCACCGAGGTCTGCGTCGTGGACGTCGGCGTCGCCGCCGAGCTGCCGCAGGCCGTCCAGCAGGGCCGGGCCACCGGCCTGCTGCCGCGCAAGGTCAAGCCCGGCACCGACGACATGACCCAGGGCCCGGCGATGACCCGCGAGGAGGCCCTCCAGGCCATCGAGGTCGGCATCGAGACCGCCCGCGACCTGGTCGCGGCGGGCAACAAGGCGCTGGTCACCGGCGACATGGGCATCGCCAACACCACCGCCTCGGCCGCCCTGATCTCGGTGTTCACCGGCCTCGACCCGGCCGAGGTCACCGGCCGCGGCACCGGCATCGACGACGAGACCCACGCCCGCAAGGTCGAGGTCATCCGCGCCGCGCTGGCCCTCCACCAGCCCGACCCGAACGACCCGATCGGCGTCCTCTCCGCCGTCGGCGGCCTGGAGCACGCGGCCATCGCCGGCTTCCTGCTGGGCGCCGCCTCGCTGCGCACCCCGGTGGTGCTGGACGGCGTGATCGCCGGTTCGGCCGCGCTGGTCGCCAAGGCGATCGCCCCCGAGGTGCTGGCCGCCTGCATCGCCGGGCACCGCTCCGCCGAGCCCGGCCACCAGGCCGCGCTGGCGAAGCTCGGCCTGCGTCCGCTGATCGACCTGGACCTGCGGCTCGGCGAGGGCACCGGTGCCCTGCTGGCGCTGCCGCTGGTGCAGAGTGCGGCCCGCGCGATGCACGATGTAGCCACCTTCGACTCCGCCGGGGTCACCGAGAAGGCCTGACGCACCACCTCACCGCTCCGCGGACCGGCCCGAGGGCGCGCCGGCCCGCGGAGCGGCGTATCTCCGTACTTCCCCACACCCTCATCCCGATCAGGAGCACCGCCGATGAGCGCGCCCACCCCGCACCCCAGCACCGAGGGCCTGACCCCCTACCCGGTGGGCCTGCTGCTGGCCGGCCGTCGCGTCGTCGTGGTCGGCGGCGGACAGGTCGCGCAGCGGCGGTTGCCCGCTCTGATCGCCTCCGGCGCCGACCTGCACCTGATATCCCCCGCCACCACCCCGGCCGTCCAGGCCATGGCGGACGCGGGCGAGCTGACCTGGCACGCCCGCCCGTACGCGGACGGCGACCTGGCCGGGGCCTGGTACGCCCTGGTGGCCACCGACGACCCGGCGGTCAACACGGCGATCAGCGCCGAGGCCGAGCGCGAGCGGGTGTTCTGCTCCCGCAGCGACGACGCCTCCGCCGCCTCCGCCTGGACCCCGGCCAGCGGCCGTGACGGCGGCGCCACCGTCGCGGTGCTCACCGGCGACCCGCGCCACTCCGCCGCCCTGCGCGACGCCGTCGTCGGCGGTCTGCGGGACGGCTCGCTGGCCGCCCGCTCGTACCGCACCCGCGGCGCCGGCGTCGCCCTGGTCGGCGGCGGCCCGGGCGACCCGGACCTGATCACCGTGCGCGGCCGCCGGCTGCTCGCCGACGCCGACGTGGTGGTCGCCGACCGCCTCGCCCCGCGCGAGCTGCTCGCCGAACTGCCCGAGCACGTCGAGGTGATCGACGCCGCCAAGATCCCCTACGGGCGCCAGATGGCCCAGGAGGCGATCAACCAGGCGCTGATCGACCACGCCAAGGCCGGGAAGTTCGTGGTCCGGCTCAAGGGCGGCGACCCGTACGTCTTCGGCCGCGGCGGCGAGGAGCTGCTGGCCTGCGCCGAGGCGGGCATCCCGGTCACCGTGGTGCCCGGGATCTCCAGCTCGATCAGCGTCCCGGAGTCGGCCGGCATCCCGGTCACCCACCGCGGCCTGACCCAGGAGTTCACCGTGGTCTCCGGCCACGTCGGCCCGGACGACCCGCGCTCGGTCACCAACTGGACGGCCGTCGCGGGGATGAGCGGCACCCTGGTGCTGCTGATGGCCGTGGACAAGATCGGCGCCATCGCCGCCACGCTGGTCGAGCACGGCCGCCCGGCCGACACCCCGGTCGCGATCGTCCAGGAGGGCACCACCGCCGCCCAGCGCCGGGTGGACGCCACCCTGGCCACGGTCGCCGCCGTGGTCGAGGCCGAGGGCGTCAAGCCCCCGGCGGTCATCGTGGTCGGCGACGTGGTCAACGTCCTGGCCGCCGCCTTCCAGCGGTAGCAGGCCCACGGAGCGGGAAGTCGGCCCGGCCGACTTCCTACTCCAACGGCTGCTCCGTCCAGATGACCTTCCCGGTCGCCGTGTAGCGCGTCCCCCAGCGGTCCGCGAACTGCGCGACCAGGAACAGCCCGCGCCCGCCCTCGTCCTCGGTCGCCGCGTACCGCAGGTGCGGCGAGGTGCTGCTGCCGTCCGACACCTCGCAGATCAGCGAGCGGTCGCGGAGCAGCCGCACCCGGATCGGCCCGGAGCCGTACCGGATCGCGTTGGTCACCAGCTCGCTCAGGATCAGCTCGGTGACGAACGCCGCCTCGTCCAGCCCCCAGTCGGCCAGCCGCCGGGCCACCTGCGCCCGGACGGCACCCACCGCCGCCGGGTCGGCCGGCACCTCCCACTGCGCGACCCGGTCCGGCGCCAGCACCCTGGTCTCCGCCACCAGCAGCGCGATGTCGTCCTGCGGGTGCGCCGGCAGCATCGCCCCGAGCACGTCCGCGCAGGTCTGCTCGGGCGTCCGCGGCGGCCCGCCCAGCGTCGTCCGCAGCAGCTCCAGGCCCTCGTCGATGTCCCGCTCGCGGTCCTCCACCAGCCCGTCCGTGTACAGCACCAGCCGACTGCCCTCGGCCAGCTCCAGTTCGACGGTCTCGAACGGCAGCACCGCCAGCCCCAGCGGCGGCCCGGTCGGCAGCTCCGGGTACGTCACCCGGCCCTGGGGGTCCACCACGGCCGGCGGCGGGTGCCCGGCCCCGGCCAGGGTGCAGCGCCGGGACACCGGGTCGTAGATCGCGTACAGGCAGGTCGCCCCGGTCAGCCCGGCGCTTCCGGCGCCGCCCGCCTCCTCCTGGTCGATCCGGTTCACCAGTTCGTCCAGATGGCCCAGCAGCTCGTCCGGCGGCAGGTCCAGCGTCGAGAAGTTGTGGATCGCCGTGCGCAGCCGCCCCATCGTCGCCGCCGCGTGCAGCCCGTGCCCGACCACGTCGCCGACCACCAGCGCCACCCGGGCGCCCGGCAGCGGGATCACGTCGAACCAGTCCCCGCCCACCCCGGCCTGGGCCGGCAGGTAGCGGTGCGCCACCTCCAGCGCGCTCTGCTCGGGCAGGCTCCGCGGCAGCAGGCTGTGCTGGAGGGTCACCGCCATCTCGTGCTCCCGGGTGTAGCGCCGGGCGTTGTCGATGCACACCGCCGCGTGCGCCACCAGTTCCTCGGCCAGTGTCAGGTCCTCCGGCTCGAACGGCTCGGCCCGGTCCGCCCGCCAGAACCGCACCACCCCCAGCAGCACCCCGCGCGCCCGCAGCGGCACCCGCACCAGCGAGTGCACCCCGTACGCCAGCACCCGCGCCGAGCGTTCCGGGTCCTGCTCCCGCCAGCCCCGCGCCTCGGCCAGCCGCGGCTCCAGCCCGGGCGCGCCGCTGTGCAGCGCCCCGGCCAGCGGGGTGGCCGGCACCACCTCCAGGACCGTCCCCACCGGGTGGAACGGCGCGTCGTCCCTGATCCCGGCGAGCGCGGTGCGGTGCATCCGGCCCAGCGTGCCGACCGACGGGGGTTCCTCGCCCGCCAGGACCTGCTCGGCCAGGTCCACCGTGACGAAGTCCGCGAACCGCGGCACCGCGACCTGCGCGAGCTCCTCCGCCGTCCGGGTCACGTCCAGCGAACTGCCCACCGTCAGCCCGGCGTCGTACAGCAGCCGCAACCGCCGCTGCGCGCCCTCTGCCCGGCCGGTCAGCGCCATCAGCTCGGTGGAGTCGCGCAGCGTGGCGACGCAGCCGGGCGGGCCGCCGTCCCGGTCGGTCAGCCGTACGTTCACGGCGAGCAGCCGCTCCCCGGCCAGCACCACCTCGTCGCTCACCGGCCGGTCGGCGGTCAGCAGCTCCAGCGGCGCGGGCTCCAGGCCCAGCTCGGTCACCGGGCGGCCCTCGGCGTCCGGCGGCAGGTCCAGCAGCCGGCGCGCCTCGTCGTTGCAGAGCAGCAGCCGCCCGTCCCCGCCGACGATCATCACGCCCTCGCGCACCGCGTGCAGCACCGCCGCGTGGTGCTCGTACATCCGGGTCATCTCGACCGGGCCCAGCCCGTGCGTCTGCCGCCGCAGCCGCCGGCTGATCAGCGCCGTCCCCAGCGTGGCCAGCCCTATCGCGCCCGCCGCCGCGCCCAGCACCAGCGGCAGCTGGCGCTCGCTCGCGGTGGACACGTTGCTCAGGGTGACCCCCGCCGAGACCAGCCCGACCACCGAGCCGTCCGGCGCGTACACCGGGACGACCGCCTGCACCAGCGGGCCCAGCGTGCCGGTGAGGTGCTGGGTCACCACCTGGCCGTGCAGCGCCGGCTCGTACGTGCCGATGAACTTCTGGCCGATCCGGGCCGGATTGGGGTGGGTGTAGCGGATGCCCTGGTTGTTCAGCACCACGATGAAGTCCACACCCGAGGAGATCCGCGCGGACTGCGCCTTCGGCTGGAGGATCGCGGTCGGATCGGGGGAGCGCAGCGCGTCCACCATGCCCGGTGAGTTGGCGAAGGCCTGGGCGACCGCCACCGACCGGTTGCTCGCCTCGTGGTCGGCGTCGTTGTGCGACTGCACCACCAGCGCCACCGCGGCCCCCGCGACCAGCAGCAGCACGATCAGGATCTGCAGCGCGAACACCTGTCCGGCCACCGACCAGTGCCGGTCCGGTCTCGACCGCTTCGCGCGTGGCAGCTCTAGCCGACCGTGTGGGCGCCCACCGGGGGAGCCGGCGTCGCCGGTGGCACCAGAGGCCGACGGAGCCCAGGATCGGCCCGGATTTCGGGCCATACCGTCATATTTGCACTCCGAGTAGCCTGGGACCACCCCGTCACCTCCGCCGTTTGGCCTTCCCCGTCCCGGCTTGGCAAGATCACAGGGTGTCCGAACCCAGCACCATCACCGACCCGGCCGACCCGCGCCTCGCCGACTACACCGGCCTGACCGACGTCGAACTGCGCCGCCGCCGCGAACCCGCCGAGGGCCTGTTCATCGCGGAGGGGGAGAAGGTCATCCGCCGCGCCCTCGCGGCCGGCTACCGGATGCGGTCGATGCTGCTGACCGCCAAGTGGCTCGACGTGATGGCCGACGTCATCGCCGAGGCCGACGCCCCGGTCCACGTCGTCGAACCCGGCCTGGCCGAAGCCGTCACCGGCTACCACGTCCACCGCGGCGCCCTCGCCTCGATGGAGCGCAAGCCCCTCCCGGACGCCGCCGACCTGCTCACCGGGGCCCGCCGGGTCGCCGTGCTCGAAGGCCTGGTCGACCACACCAACCTCGGCGCCATCTTCCGCAGCGCCGCCGCCCTCGGCATGGACGCCGTCCTGCTCTCACCCGACTGCGCCGACCCGCTGTACCGCCGCGCGGTCAAGGTCTCCATGGGCGCCGTCTTCGCGGTTCCGTACGCCCGCCTCGACCCCTGGCCCGCCGCCCTCGACACCGTCCGCGACGCCGGCTTCACCCTCCTCGCCCTCACCCCCGCCGACACCGCCGTCGACCTCGCCACCCTCGCCCCGCACACCCTCCCCAGGACCGCCCTCCTCCTCGGCGCCGAAGGCGACGGCCTCACCCCCCGCGCCATCGCCGCCGCCCACCACCCGGTCCGCATCCCCATGGCCCACGGCATCGACTCCCTCAACGTCGGCGCCGCCGCCGCCGTAGCCTTCTACGCCGTCACCACCCCCTGACCCCAGAGGTCGCCCCGCCACAGGCCGCTCACCCGGCGAACCTGGTGCCACCTTTGGCCGGCACCAGAAGTCGGCCGGTTCGACTTCTGCTGCGCCCCCGGAAGCTCTTGCACCTGCTCAAGACCCGTTGCCTGCGCCGAAAGTCAGCAGCCCCGACCTCCGCCGTTCGCCCGGCGGGCCGGCACCAGAAGTCGGCGAGCCCGACTTCTGATGCCCGCCGCCTGTACCGCGTCGGCTACCTCACCACTGCGGCCCTGCTCAACCTCTCGCGCCCGCCCGCCGCCAACGCCTCGGGCTGCCCACCAACCCCCGCCGGGCCCCAGAAGTCGGCCCGCCCGACTTCTGGTGCGGCGGCGGGGGCTCTTTCACCTGCTCAAGCCCGGTGCCTGCGCCGGAAGTCGACGGGCCTGACCCCCGCCGCTCGCCCGGCGACCCCGCCTCCGGCTGGCGCTAGAAGTCGGCGGGCCCGACTTCTGACGCCCGCCACCTGAGCCGCGCAGGCTACCTCGCGACTGGGCCCTTATCGCCAGACCGCAGCACGAACGGCCGCCCTGCTCGACTTCTTACGCTCGCCCGCAGCTGCCCACCAAGCCCCACCGTGCGCCAGAAGTCGGCCGACCCGACTTCCTGCGCGGTCTTTTCCAGGCCCGATGTCGCCGCTGCTGTGCCGGAAGCCGCTCCGCTCGCCGCGGGACCACCCGGTCAGCTGCGCACCCTGAGCCCGCAGCCCCACCGCCGCACCAGAAGTCGGCCGACCCGACTTCCAGTGCTCGACGCCGACGCGCCCGCTGCCCGCCGCCTGGGCTGTGCCGTCCACATCACGCCCCTGGCACAGGGCGAGGCGCCAGAAGTCGGCCAGCCCGACTTCCTGTGCCAGCTCGCTCGCTCAGCCCGTCGGGGCGGTGGGTGGGGCCGGGGCGGCGGCCGGGGGAGGGGTGGTGAGGCCGGTGCCGCCGGAGGCGCCGGCGCCGGGCCAGGACTCGTCGAGGGTGCCGTCGGCCCGCGCGGTGTAGCGGGTGGAGATGATCGCGCCGGTGGCGGCCACGCGTTCCTCACGGACGACGGCGCTGCCGTCCAGGCGCCAGGCGGCGGTGGCCTGCGGGTCGGCGGTGGAGGTCCGGGAGGTGGTGGCCACGGGTGAGTCCCCGGCGAAGGTGTAGAGCTGGACGAGGTCGACCGGCGCCGATCCCTCCACCCGCCGCAGCACCACGACCGTGGCCGGCTGCCCCTTGTACCGGGCGGGCAGGACGGCGCTCAGCGCGATCTGCGGCCCGCCGCCCACCGAGCGCCCGTCTTTCAAGGTGACGGCCGGCCCGCCCGCCGCGTCGGGGTAGCTGCGGTTGGGCCAGTCCACCACGGGACCGGGACCCTGCGCGGGCGCCAACGCACTGTCCGCGGTGCCGCGCGCGGCGGCCGGGAGCGGGGTTGGGAGCGGGGTCGCCGAGGCCTGCGGTGCGACGTCCACGGAACTCCCGGGCACGGCCAGTTCGCCGCCACCACCGCCGCCGCCACCCGTACCGGCCGTCGCGCTTTGCCCGACCGCCGGTCGCGCCCCCTGGTTGCTCCGGTTCTCGCAGCCCTGCGCCGCCGCGATGGCCAGTGCGACGCCGATCGTCACGGTGACGAAGACGACCAGCCGCTGCCGCAGCAACCGCTGCCGTGCCGTGCCGGGCCGTCCGCCGGGTGCGGGGGTGTGCTGCCGGTCCCGGGGGCGGGGCCGGGCCGGCGGCGGGGTCTGTGAGCGGTCCC
>NZ_JBHZCY010000135.1:0-25936 GCF_042786665.1 Kitasatospora sp. NPDC059146
GACGATGACCTCGATGTTGGGCGAGTGGTCCAGTTCCCGCAGCTCCATCGGGCTGAACTTGGCCTGGGCCGGTCCGCGCCGCCCGAAGACGTGCACCTCCAGCGCCTTGTTGGCCTTGAGGCCGTCGTAGACGTTGGCCGGGATCTCCGTGGGCAGCAGTTCGTCGGCGGTCTTGGCGAGGATGCGCGCGACGTCGAGCGCCACGTTGCCGTTGCCGAGCACACCGACGGATGCGGCATCCAGCGGCCACTCGCGCGGCACGCCCGCCTCTCACGTCACTACCTGCGTGCTGCCGGTTCCGCAGGACTCGCCACGGCGGCGTGGTCAGCCCCGCAGGCCCCTCCACACCGGCTGGCGCAGCTGGCCCCGGTCGGTGATCTCCAGGAACTCGACCTCGGCGTGCAGCTCGGGGCGTACGAACCTCACTTCGGTGCCGGGCGGCAGCCCCAGGGCCCGGCCACCGGCGGTGAACGGCGACGCGGGGGCGGCGAGGCGGGGGCGGCGAGGCGGCGCAGCGTGGCCGCGAGGGCGCGCCGCTCGGCCCCGGTGAAGCCGGTGCCGACCGAGCCGACGTACTGCAGGCGGCCGGGTGCGGCTTCGGCGCCGGCCAGGACGGCCCGCAGGGTGTTGCCGTGGGGGCCGCCGGGCAGCCAGCCGCCGATCACGACGTCGGCGGTGCGCAGGTGCTTGAGCTTGATCCAGTCGCGCGAGCGTGTGCCGGGGGCGTAGAGCGAGTCGGTGCGCTTGGCGAGGACGCCCTCCAGCTGGTGTTCGCGGGTCCATCCGTAGGCGGCGGCGACGGAGTCCCACGTCGGTGGGACTCGTAGGCCCGGGCGGTCCAGCTCCAGGTTCTCCAGGAGTTCGCGCCGGTCCGAAATGGCTCTCCGATTTCGACTACACCGCCAACCCGAACGTCACCCCCGCCCAGATCCACAACCTCGCCACCTGCGAATGGGTCAAGAAGGGCGAACCGCTCTGCCTGATCGGCGACTCCGGCACCGGAAAGTCCCACCTGCTGATCGGACTGGGGTCCGCCGCCGCGATGGCCGGCTTCCGGGTCCGATACGCGCTCGCAGCGAAGCTGGTCAACGAGCTCGTCGAGGCCGCTGACGAGAAGCAGCTGACCAAGACCATCGCCCGCTACGGACGCGTCGATCTTCTCTGCATCGATGAACTCGGCTACCTCGAACTGGACCGCCGTGGCGCCGAGATGCTGTTCCAGGTTCTGACGGAACGGGAGGAGAAGAACAGCGTGGCCATCGCCTCGAACGAATCGTTCGGAGGCTGGACGAAGACGTTCACCGATCCCCGCCTCTGCGCGGCCATCGTCGACCGCCTCACCTTCAATGGCACCATCATCGAGACCGGCACCGAGTCCTATCGTCTCGCCCAGACCAAGGCCAAGCAGCAGGCCGGCCGGTAGGCCAGGTCACGCGGGCCGTTGCTGCACGATCCTGCCTTGGAGTTCGCGGAGCACCGCATCGACG
This sequence comes from Kitasatospora sp. NPDC059146, assembly GCF_042786665.1. NCBI lineage: Bacteria > Bacillati > Actinomycetota > Actinomycetes > Kitasatosporales > Streptomycetaceae > Kitasatospora > Kitasatospora sp. NPDC059146. The sequence continues at coordinate 1,488 of NZ_JBHZCY010000135.1, forward strand.
CCTCGGTCTTCCGCGATGGCTGTCAGCCTCGGGCGCAACCTACCGAGGAAGGAGACGCCCTCGACTCCGACGTTCCCGATCCTGAGCCCCTTGTCGGACTTTTCGAACACCCAGAAGGTGATCTCGGTCGGCTCCTCATCAACATCGGCAGAGGTCATGACCCTGAACTTGCCGCCGTCGTGAGGGTCGCGATCCGTGATGACCAAGGCCGCGCCAGCCAGAGGCAGCCCCGCGATCTGCTCGGCTACGTGCTTCGTCATCGCCAGCACAGTGGCTCCACGCTGTTCGCCGTCCAGTCGCTCCCAGCTCGGACCCACCGCGATGGGTGCCAACTCCCGCCAGTCCAGCACGGACGCGACGAACGCGGATCGATCCGGCTCCTGCACCAGGGCAAGGTCGGCGAGGAACGTGCTGATGAATGCTGAGGCGTCTTCCGAAGTGAGCACAGAGCGAACGTAGTCGCTTGAGCCCACCGCAGGAAGATCACCCCGGCTGCAGTGGGGCCAGCCCGCACCGGAACCCGGGGCCACCTCAAGCCGGAGCGACCCACCGGCAAGCCGACAAGTGGGGCCAGCTCAGGCCGGACAAGCGGGGCCACTGCAAGCCGTTAATGCCACACGGGCTACCCGCGGTCGTCCGCCGGTGTGCCTGGCGCGATTCCGAGGAAGTAGGCGATGGCCTCCGGTGCCTGCTCGGCCATGGCCTGTCGCTCCTCGGCCGTCGGGCGCTCGCGGTCGAAGCACCGCAGCGAGCAGGCCAGCCAGGGGTTCCAGGGCGCCGACCGGCCGCAGACCGGGCAGACCATCGTCGCCGCCTTGGCCATGGCGCACCTCCACCGCCGAGCTGTCCCTTTCTCCACCGTAGGCCGTTCGAGGGGTGTGTGCAGCTGACGTTTGGCCACTCGAACGTTTGCTCTAAGGCGGCCCGCCCGGCTGACCGCGTGGCGGCGCCCTCCGGCCACCACCGACTGGATCGCCCACGTCCGCTGGGGCCCGAACGGGCCGGGATCGGGCGAGGAGGCCTGGGCCTGATTTGACCGGCCGCCGTGTCGGACGGCCGCGTGGTGGCGCCGCCGGCCCGAGCGGGTAGGCGGAGTCGTCCGCATGGTCACGGCCGTGAACACCGCCACCGCTGTGACCTGCAGGAGCGTGGCTGTCAGCGTCGACGGGTCGTCGGAGACCCCGGCGCCGGCCACCCGGGTGTTACCCCCGCCGCCGGTGGGCCGGATCGGCCCTGCATGCGCGTCAGCGCCGCGGCCACGGCCTCCACCTGCTCGGCCGACACCGCTTGGCCACGCAGGGGGCGTCGGGCAGGTGCGACATGCTCACTACCGGAGCGGTCGCGGACAGATCCGCTTCCAGTGGCGCCGGAGCGAGGTCTGGCACCCACTCCTCCAGCAGCGTGAGGGCGCGCCACTCCTGTTCGTGCTCGCCGTCGGTCGGTGCTTGGCCAGGGGTCGGCGGCCGGACTCCCAGCTCTGCACGGTGCCGAGGTCGCGGCCGACGTCTTCGGCGAAGGCGGTCTGGGTGCACGGGATGCTCTCGCGCAGGAGGCGCAGCAGGTAGCTGGAGACGACTCCGACTTCCGCGCGGCTGCGTTCCCGTGGTGCCATCCGCGTCCCCCTGGGTGTGGTCGGTGCGGGTCAGCGCCAGCTGTACGTCCGGTCGTGCATGGGCGGCAGCTGGACGGGGACGGTGGTGTCGGTGGCGAGCCCGGCGAGGGCGGGCCCGGCTGCGGGGTACAGGTGCAGGTCCGCGGCCTCGGCGAGCGGGATCCAGACCACGCGGGTGGTGTCCTCGGCGTCCTGCTCGGTGGCGGCGACGTGGTCGCGGATCGAGTCCGGGGCGTCGAGGACGTAGATGAGGTGCAGGCGCCGGAACAGGGTGTCGGTGCCTGGCCGGGTGTTGGCCTGGTCCTGAACCCAGCGCAGGGCCGGCGGGGCGGCCATGCCGGCGACGTCGAGGTCGAGCTCTTCCTTGAGCTCGCGCAGCAGCGCGGACAGGATTTCCTCGTCGGCGCCGACGATTCCCCCCGGAAGGGAGAACTGGTCGCCGTCGGCACGGCGGCGGTGGATGAGGCAGACCTCGCCGCGGTTGACGATGGCGACGCAGGTGCGGATCGGGACGGCGGGGGTGCCGGAGCTGGTCACGCGGTCACCCCCGGGATGCTCAGGCCCTGGACGCGGGCGGCGGCCACGCCGGCGGCGAGCAGCCCGGCGGGGCTGCCGCAGTCGTGGTACTGACCGGCGACGGGGTGGATGAGCAACTCGTGGTCGCGGGCGAAGGCCGCGATGGCATCGGTGGCCTGGTACTCACCGCTCGGCGCGGGGAGCAGCTTCTCGAAGTAGCGGATCGCCTCGCCGGGCAGCAGGACACGGCTGATGTTGATGAAGGCCGTGGGCCGCTCGTAGACGGTCGGCTTCTCCAGCAGGGTGTCGAGGATCCGCACCGCGTTGCCGGGCCCGGTTCGTGGGTTGAGGATGCCGTACCGGCCGGCCTGGGTGCCGGGGACGGTGGCGGCGGCGATCGCGCCCGGGGTGTGGGCGGCGGTGCGGGCGGTGGCAAGGTCGGCGAGGTCGGAGCCGCCGTCGGGGCGCAGGAGGAGGTCGTCGCCGGAGACGAGGAGGACGTCGTCGTCGCCGATGAAGTCGGCGGCCAGGATCGTGGGGATCGCGGTGCCGTAGCGCTCGTCGCGGGGCTGCTCGATGAAGGTGAAGTCCGCCTGGCGGTGGATGTCGGCGACGGAGGTGTACTTGTCCTGCCAGCCGCGGTCCGCGCAGTAGGCCTCCAGCTCGCCGTCGTGGCTGAGGTAGTGGCGGATCTGGCGTCCGGCTTCCCCGGGGGCGGTGACGATGGCGATCTCCCGCGCTCCGGCCGCGAGGCAGTCGGCCACCGCGTAGGCGATCACGGGCCGGTCGAGGACCGGCATCATCGCCTTCGTGATGGTCTTGCCGATGGGGAAGAACCTGGTGCCCATGCCGGCGGCGGCGATGACGGCCCTCACGCGCTGAACCTCTTCCGTCGGTGCTTGGTAGACGTGCCAGTCTACGCACCCTTTGCACCGATTTCGTGAATCCGCTGGTGGGCGCAGCTGGATGCTGGCGTGTCGTCAACTCGGCGGGACGCCAGTGCGATTGGCACTGGCGTCCCCTGGCGGGTGGTGCGGCGGGGTCAGCGTGGGGCGGGAACGATCACCACGTCGGTGGGCGTGCTGGCGGCCGCCCGGGCGAGGGAGCCGGCCGTGTGGATCCGGTCGCAGACCGGGGTGGGCCGGGCGTTGGGGTCGGCTCCGTGGCGCAGGGCCTGCTCGCGGACGGTGGTGAGCATGACGTCGTAGTCGCGGGGGGCGCCCTGCTGGCCGTCGACCCACTGGTGGAGGGCGGCGACGCCGACTTCCACGAGGGCCTGGCCGGAGTGCTGGAGCGCGGCGAGGAGCTCGGTGTCGAAGGACATGCCGTGGTCGGCGACCTTGGGCAGCACGGCGTGGAGGGCGGGTGCGGCGAACGCCTTGAACCCGGCCTGCGGGTCGGTGACGCCGAGGCCGAGGAGTTCGTCGACGGCCTTCTGGTAGAGGCGGGTGGCGGCCGTGGGCCCGGCCGGCGGGTAGTAGCCGTGCGAGTCCGGCAGGCGGCGCGAGCCGATGGCCGCTGCGGTGCCGGGGCTGGCGAGCGCGTGAAGGTGCAGGCCGATCTGGTCGAGCGGGTAGGTCAGGTCGAGGTCGGTGTAGGCGAGGGTGGTGTGCCCGGCCTCGTGCAGCTGGGCCAGGCCCCACAGGACGGCGCCGCCCTTGGCGCTGGCGGTGTCGGGCCGGGTGGCGACGGTGACGGCGATCTGCGGGTGGGCGGCGGCGATCTGCTCGGCGGCGCGGGCGGAGGCGCCGTCGGGGTCCTCGTCGACCAGGAGCAGGTGGGCGCGGGCCGCGGGCCGGTCGGCGAGCAGCCAGGCCAGCTGCGCCGTCTTCGCGGTGAGCGGGTCGTGTCCGGCAGGCGCGTCGGCGAAGCGGTGGGCCTCGGTGCGCATCGGCACGACGATGCCCAGGTCGGGGGTGGCGGCCAGGGTCATCAGGTGGTGCTTGGATCGGGCGGCTTTCAGCGCCGTGATCAGGCCGTGGATCTGGAGGTGGCCGGGGAGCTTGTCGCGCCGGTTCTTGGCGTGGGCCCGGATGAAGCTGATCAGCAGGGCGTCGTCGAAGTGCGGCAGGGGGCTCGCGCCGTGGTGGCCGGTCAGGTGGTCGGCGACGGTGTGCAGCAGGGCGCGGCCGGTGGGGTCGGCTGCCCAGCACGCGTCGGGCCCCGGCACGCCGTCGCTGGTGTCCAGGGCGCGGACGTGGTCGGCGAGCAGCTCGTACCCGGCGACCAGGCCGCGCTGCGCCGGATCCCAGGTGGAGCCGTCCGCCGTGGTGGCGGCGTTCTCCCATGCCTGCTGCCAGCGGCCGTCCTCGGTCTGGGCGGCTCGGACGGCGGCGGTCACCTGCTGCCAGCGCGCAGCGACGCCGGGCCACGGCGCGGGGAGGTCGGCCAGCGGTCCTTCGGCGGTCAGGGCCTCGGGGGCGAGCAGCGCCAGCGCGAGGGCTCGGCCGGCGCTCTCGGGGGTGTCGGCGGTGGCGCTCAGGGCGTCGAACCACAGCTCGGCGGCGAGGGTGCGGCCGCCGGTGTGGGCGGCGATGCCCTCGATGGTCGCGGTCCGGCGCGCGGCCAGTTCGGCGCCGGTGCGGCTGCGGCGGGTGCGCTCGCGGGCTGCCTCGCCGTCCCGGTCGACGGCGGACTTGGGCGCGGCGGAGTTCGCGCGGGCCTCCAGGAGGCGCCCGAGGGCAGCGTCCGCCGGGCCGGTCAGGGCGGGTGCGGTGAGCAGGTCGGCGAGGACGGCGTGCAGGGTGTCCGGGTCGGCGGCGGCCGCGGCTGCGGCGAACTTGTCGCCGGCCAGGTAGCCGGGGTCGATCTGCTCGGGCAGGTGGGCGAGCGCGGCGACGGTGCGGGCGAAGCGGTGGCATGCCTGCTCGGCGCCGTCGGGGAACAGGGCGGCGCGCAGCCGGGCGGCCGGGGCCTTGAGCTGGGGGCGGTGGGCGACCAGCAGGGTGAGCGAGGCGAGCGGGAGGTCGTCTCGGTCCTCCAGGGCGGCGGTGACGCGCTGGGCGGCGGCGGGGTCGGTGATGGTGAGCAGGGAGCGGACGAGCGCGGGGGTGGGGTCGGCGCTGCAGGCCAGGCGGACGGCGAGGTCGGTGTCGGCGGTGCGGGTGGCGTGGGTGAGCAGGGGGGACTCGGCGAGCGGGAGGAAGGTCCGGCTCGGGACGGTGGCGGTGGCACTCATGGGTGGGGCTTCCCTTCGCGGGTCGGTTGCGGGCGGGTCTGGAGTGGCCGGCGGCGTCTGGGGTGGCGGGGCGGCCGGGAGGAGAATCCGGCCGCCCCGCCGTCGTGCTGCCTCAGGGCGTCGGGTGCGGTCGCTCGGGGCCGGGGCGGCCGGGTGTTACTGGACCTCGGCGTGGGCGATCGTCGCGTCGTCGTGCCGCTTGCGGCGCGGCCAGCCGTGCCCGTCGGGGTCGTCGCCGTCCAGGCGCCGGATCAGGTCGAGGACCGCTTGGGGCCCGCTGCGGCGGCAGATCCGGTCGGTCTCGTCCCAGGAGAGCTTCTGGTAGAGGTCGGTGGCCCTGCTGCCGCCGTCGGTGGTCAGCAGCAGGGACCTGATGTCGGCGAGCGGCCAGCGGGCCGTCCGCGCCTCCAGTCCGGCCTTGGGGTCGGCGGCCGCGATCCCGTACCCGTCGGGCTGGTTGGCCCAGTGTTCGAGGCGTTCGAGGATTCCTGCGGTGAGCTGGCGGTCGGCGTCGTCGCCGATCCGCCCCTCCCCCGCGAGCAGGCGCCCGTCCTGGAGGCGGCGGTCCGGCAGGGTGCGGGTGATGTCCGCGAGTCGGGTGTCGGTGAGCACCAGGGGAGCCCGGTCGTCCGTGCGGACGCCGGCCACCGTGCAGTCGCCGATCACGGCGGCCTCCCACCAGCCGTCGACCGCGCGGCCGACGGCGATCGTGGCCTGCCCGGTACGGCCGGGCTCGGTTTCGGGCCCGAGACCGAGCTGCTCGGCGGTTCCGGTGATGGCCTCGGCCAGGATCTGCGGGAGCGTCAGCGCCCGGTCGGTGATGATCAGCGCGGTCTGTGCGGCGAGGACGTCGGCGTAGTCCGCTCCGCGGGGCCGGACGCCGGCGGCCGTGGTGGTGACGCCGTCCGCGACCACCATCCAGTCGACTCCGTGGCGCACCCGGTCCTCCGAGGGCTTGGTGCCGCCGGGCACGGTGGCCGTCTTGATCGTCAGGGTGAACATCGACTCGTCCTCTTCTCAGACGGTGGGAGCGGGCGCCCCGGCCACGTCGGGGTGCAGGGACTGGGCGGCGCCGACGAGCGGCCCGTGGTCGGGCGCGAGGACGTAGTAGCCGCAGACGCCGCTCGCTCGGGCGGCCAGGGCGAGCTCCACCTGCGCCGGGCGGGTGCGCGGCATGTCCTCGGTCTGACGCCACTGCTCCAGGGTCAGCAGCTGGTAGCGGGTGTGCTCCTTCGACAGGACGATCCGTTCCAGCTGGTCGTCGTGGAGGGTGCCGCCGTCGAAGACCAGCCCGACGGCGGCCGGCCAGTCCGGCCGGGGCGGCTGGTGGACGATCAGCAGCGGCGCCCCGACCGACAGCATCAGCCCCAGTTCCTCAAAGGCTTCTCGGCCGGCCGCGGCTTCCGGGCCGCCCGCCGCATCGTCCCCGTCGACCGCGCCGCCGGGCATCTGCCAGATCCCAAAGTCCCAGACCGAGCGCAGCATCAGCACACGGCCCTGACGGTCGGTGAGCAGCAGGGTCGCCCACACCAGGATCCTCGGGGGCGTGGCCAGGTACTGGTCCGGGGGCAGGAGGCGCGGCTCGTCCTCGGGGGCGCTGTTCGGGGCCATCAGCTGAGCCGTCCGGCCAGCAGCGCGGCGGCCTGCGCGGGGGTGTGGACGGGGTGGAGCAGGTTCTGGCGCAGGAAGGTGCGCTCGAACTGGCTCAGCGGGGCGTGGACGACGACGGTCGAGGGGGTGATGTCCACCGGCGCGTCCGGGCGGCCGAGGCGGGCCAGCAGGTGACGGACCGTCTCCTCGTCGGGCAGCGCCTCGGTGGTGGAGGCGCAGACCTGGTGCTGGGCGGCGGGGCAGCGCAGCCGGCAGTTCGTTCCGGGCAGGTCGTAGTGGCCGTTGTAGTCGGGGATGTGGCTGCCCCGCTCGACCGAGCGGCCGCAGGAGGAGCGCTTGAGCACGGCGGGGCGCTGCTCGGTCGGCACGTCGGCGTACACCTCGTCGAACATGGCCATGATCCGGGCCTCGGTGGCGGAGGTGAGGAGCTTCTTGCCGGGGGTGAAGGAGCCGGTGGGCAGCGGCAGCCCGTAGCTCATGAACGAGTGGACGTGGTCGTCGCCGAACTTGAGGCCGCCGAGGACGACGGTGCGCGCGCCGGCGTCGCGGTAGGTCTCCCAGACGTGGCGCAGGTGGGCGTCGGTGGTGTTGATGCCCTCGGCGATCGGCCGGTAGTAGGCGAGGACGTTGAGGCGGCCGGAGGTGAGGACGCGGCGCAGGAAGCCCAGGCGGCGCTCGCGGTTGGGCGGCTCGATCGCGTCGGGCATCGCCGCGTAGCAGACCTGGATGTCCAGGTCGACGTTGGTCAGGGACTCCAGCTGGGCGATCTGCTCGTCGGACAGCGTGAACTTGGTGATGCAGGAGACCCGGTTGGTCAGGCCCAGCCGGTCGAGCAGCTGGAGCATGCCCCAGGTGCGGGACCACAGCACGGGCAGGAACGCCTCGCTGGTGGACATGTGCAGCCCGAGGGGGGTGACGTGCGGGGTGAACCAGGGGTGGGCCAGGAGCCGGTCGATGACCTCCTCGGGCTCCAGGAAGCCCTTGGGCTCCCAGTCGCCGAAGTAGCCGTCGGCGGTGTCGCCCTCGCGCCGGTAGCAGTAGGCGCACTGGAGCGGGCAGCCGACGCCGCAGTCGACCGACATGCCGCCCTTCATCTGGCTGATCATGTAGCTGGTGTTCAGCCCGTCGGGTCCGGCCAGGGCCTGGCTGGCGGCGATCACCTCCGGCGTGGCGAACGGGGTGAAGCCCTCGGGCAGTTCGGCCTTGAGGGCGAAGGGGGCGTCGGGGGTGCCGACGATGCTCGGCCAGGGATACGTGGCGCGCAGCGCGAAGGCGAGCGCGTCCTGCTGGGCGGTGTCGAGGCGGTGGGCGCGGGCGAGTCCGGTGGTGGTGCGGGAGGGCAGTTCCTGGAGGGGGATGCGGCGCTCGGTCGGCTCGTGGAGCAGGCGTCGGTCGGCGATGTCGGCGAGCGCGCGCTCCAGCGGGCCGTCGGCCAGGCGCCGCGCGGCGGCGATCACGGTGTACGGGTCGGCCAGGTCGAGCACTCCCTGGAGGGCGCGGGCGGCGAGCGGGCGCACCGGGCCGCGGTGCAGGGTCAGCGGCCCTGCGGCGGCGAGCTCGTCCAGCAGCGCGGCGGCCGGCTCCTGGGCGGGGGCGGTCGGGGTGGTGGTCACGGATCGGTCCTTCCGTCAGCGGGTGGTACGGGAGATCCAGGTACGCGGTGGCCGGACGGCGGGCGCCCCGGCCTCGATGAGGAGCTCCAGGTCGGCACGGTCCACGGGCACGCCGTGGACGACGGCCTGGGCACGGTGGGCGAAGGCCCGCTCACCGGGAAGCCGGGCCCCGTGCTCGGCGAGAGCGGTGGCGAGGTCGGCGACGGCGGCCGTGAGCTGGTCGCCGGTACCGAGCTGGGCAGGGTCGATCGCCAGGCACAGCAGCCCGCGTCCCTCGGTGCCGTCGGGCAGGGCGCTGCCGCCGGCGAGTGCACCGACCAGCAGTTCCAGCACGATCGCCAGCCCCTGGGCCCTGGGGCCGGGCGGCAGCAGCACCGCCGCCGCCGCGGGGTCGGTGGTCGGCTCGCCGTGCCGGTCGAGCGCGGACCCCGGCGGCAGCGGGCGCTGCTCGCGCTGGTCCTGGTGCAGGCGGCCCCAGGAGGTGGACGCGCAGGCCAGGTCCACCAGGGCGGGGTGCGCCCCGGCGGCCGGGACGGCGACGGCCAGAGCGGGGTTGCCGAGCAGCGCGGTCCCGGGGCCGCCGAGGACGGCGACGCTGCGCCCGGAGGTCTGCGCGGCGACCAGGCCGATCAGCCCCCGGTCAGCGAGCTGCCCGGCCGGGATGCCGAGGGCCCCGGCGTGGCCGGCCCGCCGGACGGTCACCAGCGCGGTGCCGGAGCGCTGGGCGAGCTTGGCGGCGGCGGAGACCGCGTGGCGGGCGGCGATCGGGCCGGGCGCGAGATCGGCGTCCATGGCCACGACCGACGTCCCGGTGCGCAGCGTGCTCACGACCGGCCGGGGGTTCAGCCGGCCGTCGCGCAGCTTCGCGGCCAGACCGGGGGCCAGGCGGCTGCCGTGGCCGGGGATGCCCCGCAGGTCGGCCTCGACCAGGGCGCCGGTCAGCGTCCGGGCGCCGGAGCGGTTCATCCCCGTCCCCTTGAACAGCCGCACCAGGAAGGAGGACAGCTCGGCGGTGGGCACCAGCTCGGTGTCCGCGTTCACCTCGCCTCCCCGACCGGAAGGCGGCCGGGAGCCTGGCCGTGGTGCAGGACCGTCGCGGCCACGGCCCGGGCGCTCGCCGGGTGCGGGCTGTAGGCGGCCAGCAGGACTTGGGCGGCGGACTCGGCCAGCTCGTCCGGGTCACCGAAGGCGACCTGCACCACCGTGTGCCCGGCGGTGGCCAGGCGGCTCGCCTCGATCGCGACCGCGCTCGGGCCGGACGGGCGGCGGGTGTCGTAGCCGTAGACGACCACCGCGTCGACCTGCGGCGGGACCGGCTGCCCGAAGCCGACGGGCAGCACCTCCCGGCGGGCGGCCAGCGCGGAGGGGAAGGCGTCCTCGGCGTATCGGGCGCTGTCGGCCCGCCGCTCCCCAGCGTTCGGCACCCGCACCGCCGCGACCGCCCGGCCGTGCCCGGCCAGCGGCAGCAGGTGGCCGCCGCGCAGCACGGTGACCGACGCCTCGGCGATCCGCTCGGCTGCCTGGGCCGCGGCGCGATCCGCGCTCGCCCAGTCGGGCAGCGCCGCGTCGGGACCGAACCCGAACCGGTGGTGCAGTTCCAGTACCCGGGCGGCGGCCTCCTCGATGCGGGCCAGCGGGATCTGCCCGGTGGAGACCGCGGCGGCCAGGGCGTCGACCACCGTGCGGCGCTGCCGGATGGCACGGGCCCGGTCGGCGGGGCCGTGGTTGCCGCGCGAGACCTCGGAGTCGAGCATCACCAGGTCGACCCCGGCCGCCACCGCCGCCACCGCCGCCTGTTCCAGGCCGCCGAGCGGGCCGTGGACGGCGGGGATCGACAGGTTCTCGCTGACCGCGACCCCGGTGAAGCCGACGTCCTCGCGCAGCAGGGCGAGCACGCGCGGCGAGGCGAGCGCCGGGCGGTCGTCCAGCTCGCGCACGGTGTGGCTGCCGATCATCACGCAGGCCGCCCCGGCGCTGGCCACCGAGCGGAACGGCAGCAGCGCCCCGGCGGCGAGCCGGTTGATCACCGGCGCGCTGTGGTGCGGGTCCGCAGCGACGCCGCCCAGGCCCGGGAAGTGCTTGGCCGTGGCGGCCACGCCGCCGCGCTGGAGGCCCCGCACCCAGGCCGCCGCCAGCGCCGCCACCCGCACCGGGTCCGCGCCGAAGGCGCGGGTGCCGACCGCTCCGGCGCTGGGCCGGGCGGCCAGGTCCACCACCGGGGCCAGGTTCCAGGTCAGTCCGACCGCGCGCAGCTGCGCGGCGATCGCTGCCCCGGCCGTTTCGGCCAGCTCTTCGCGGTCGGCGGCGCCCAGCGCCATGGCCCCGGGCAACTGCGCCACACCGGGCCAGTCGAGCGCGTTCAGGCGGCCGCCTTCCTGGTTCACGCTGACCAGCAGCGGCTCGTGCAGCAGGCGGCGGGCGGCGTCCATGGCCGAGCGCAGCACGGCGGGGCTGGTGACGGTGTCCTTGCCGATCCGGCCCGAGGCGGCGCCCGCCGCTTCGGCGAGGCGATCCTCGGCGGGCCCGGGGGTGAGCGGGTGCCGGCCGGGGCGCACGATCAGGTCCGCGAGGCGCTCCGCCTCGCGCGGCAGCGGCGGCCGGGGTGTGGTGGTTGGCATCGTGCAGTGCTCCTTCCTGCAAGACGGTGGGGTGGTTCAGGCCGGGATGCGCGGTGCGAGGGCGGCGTCGGCCGGGCCCGCGGGGACGGCGGCCGGGGGGCTGGGCAGGAGTCCGGCGGTGGTGAGGATCTGGCGGGCCATCTCCTGCGGGGTGTGCAGGGCGGTGTCGAAGACGAGGAGGGTGCGGTGGCGCCGGCCGAGGAAGTGGAGCAGCGCCGCGTTGAACCTGCTGGCGAACTCCGGGTCGTCGATGCTGTTGCGGTCGCCGGGGTCCAGGTGCTCCCGGGCGGCCATCCGCTCGCGCCGCACCGCGACGTCGGCGTGGACGTAGACGGCGACGTCGAAGGCGACGAAGTACCGGGAGGCCCACAGCGCCAGCACCGCGGGAAGGAACGGGCCGCCGGCCAGGCCGACCGCGATGGTGCGGTCGACGTAGCCCTCCTGGACCAGGACCGCGTCGCCGCAACGGGGCGGGTCGAAGGACACCAGCAGCCGGTCGAGGGCGAAGCCGGCGGCCAGGTAGGCGCCGGTGACGCCGCTGGAGCGGTACTGGCGGCCGAGGTTCAGCCGCTTGAGGGGCTTGTCCAGCGGGTGGTGCTCGGCGAGCATCCGGCGGTGACGCAGCGCCTCGATGCCGTGCTCGGCCATCATCGCCAGCAGGGCGTCGACCAGGGTCGTCTTGCCGGACCCGTCGAGGCCGTCGACCAGCAGGCGCATCGGGCGGCGCCTCGGGCGGGGCGCTTGCGGCTGTCGGCGGCGCTGGCCCGGAATCCATAGTGATGTGGGCATGCCAGTCCCCTCTCGGGAAAGGTGCGGCGGGGAACGACTGCGGAGCCGGTCGGGCCCGGATACGAACGCGGGCCCAGCGTCCTCATCAAGGTTGGAGCGAACGAGCCTTGTCGAGGGCTCACCCGCTGTACGGGTTTCCCGGGCTGCGGTGGGTCCAGGAAACCGGTGGCGGCGGCGATGAAGCGATGTCAGACGGCTGGAAATTCGGATGAAAATCGCGGACGCCATCCGAATTTCCAGCGCTGCGACTCTGTCGCGGAGAGTGCTCGCATCGCTACCGTCAGGGTGTAGGCACGGTGCTCGTGGACTCCGAGGGGGCGGTCATGGGCCAACTGAACAGCACGTTCCGCAGGCTCCGCGAGGTCGAGTGGGGCATGAGCAGGAACGAGGCCGCCGAGTTCCTGGTGACCGAATCGGTCAAGCTCGGCGACCCGGTCCTCCTGGTGGCCCGGACGATCGCGACCTGGGAGGACGGCGACACCGCCTGGCCACAGGCCCGGTACCGCCGGCTGCTGCACCGGGTGACCGGCCGCACAGCCGAGGAACTCGGCTTTACCCCGCCCGGCCGCCGGGCAGGAACGAAGGCGACGCCGCACACCGATGAACCACGCACCGATGGAGAGGACGACATGCGCCGACGCAGCATCCTCCTGGGCGCCGGGGCGGCCGTGGTCGCCGTCACCGTCCCGGACTCTGGCACCTCCCGTCTGGCCGTGGGCCGCGACCACCTCGACGAACTCGCCCGGACCGAGCAGACGCTGTACGCCGAGGACCGCGACCACGGCTCCGCCAACCTCGCGGAGCAGGCCGCCACCGCGCTCCAGACCGCCCACACCTGGCTCGCGGACGGCCGCTACAGCGAAACGCTGGGCCGCGAGCTCCACACCGCGACCGGCATGCTCTCGGTGGCCGCCGGCTGGCTCGCACTCGACGCCGAGCGTCCATCCGACGCCCGCTCCCTCTACACCGAGGCGCTTGCCAGCGCCCGCCAGGCCGACGACCCGGGCCTTGAGGCCCACGCCTGGGCCTGCCTGTCCCTGCTGGCCCACGCCACCGGCCGGCCCCGAGAGGCCGTCACCAACGCCCAGGTGGCGCAGCACGCAGCCGCGGCACTCGGCTCGCCGCGCTGGCTGTCGCTGCTGGCCATGCGCGAGGCCCGCGGCTGGGCCCTCCAAGGTGACCGGTCGCTCACCGAGCAGGCGCTGGTCCGGGCGTACGACCTCTACTCCAAGGGGCCCCGCGACTGCGACCCGGACTGGCTCGCCTTCTTCGTGCCCGCCGAACTGGCCGGGCTGGAGTCCCTGTGCCGGGCCGACCTCGGGCAGCACGACCGTGCCGCGGCCGGTGCCGAGCAGGCCGTGATGCTCTTCGCCAACGGCCACCCGCGCAACCGAGCCCTGTACACCGCCGACATCGCAGCCCACCACGCCCGCGGTGCCAAGCCGGACCTCGACGCCGCCGTCGACGCCGGCCACCGCACGCTGGCCTACCTACCCGACGTCCGCTCCGGGCGCCTCGTCCGCTCGCTACGCGACCTCGCCAGCACCCTGCGCGCGCACCGGGCAGTGCCGTGCGTCGCCCACTACCTGGACGCCCACCGCACGGTCGTCCCCGCAGCCTGAAAGGCCCGCATGAACACCCCTGCCACGCCGCTCGTCGTCCGGCGCTACGGTCCCAGCGACACCGCCATCCTGCTCGACACCCTGGCCGACGTCTGGGCCGAGGCCCACGCCGGCCACGACGACGTCGCCCGCGCCGGGCTCACCCCCGAGTCCCTGCGCCACCAGATCAGCGGACACGCACGGCACGAGGAGTTCACCCTCATCGCCGCCTTCGCGGCCGGCCAGATCGTCGGCTTCGGGTACGGCTTCCGCTGCTCCCCCGCCTACTGGTACGGCGAACAGCTCCTGCCCGCCATCACCCCCGACGCCCGCGACACCGACTCCCTCGCCGGCATCTGCGAACTCGCCGTCCGACCCGGCTGGCAAGGCCAAGGCGTCGGCACCCACCTCCACGCCGCGCTGCTGGAGGCGCTGCGCACCGAATGGGTGTCGCTCCTCGCGATGCCGGGCAACGACCCCGCCCGCCGCCTCTACGATCGCCTGGGCTACCAGTACGCCGGCCCCTACCGCGCCGGACCGAACGGACCGGAGCTCGACCTTCTCCTGCTCCGCACGCCCGTGTGACCGGCACCGACCCGGGCCGGGCGGGTCCGACCGCCCCGAGCGACAACCACCGCCCCCTGGAGCAGCATGACCGCCGACGCGAAGTGGCTCCACCCTCACTGGCCGACCGAGCTCGCCACCCCCCGGCTGTTGCTGCGCCCCGTGGAGCCCGTGGACTCTCCACTTCTTCGCACCTTGTGGACCGACCCGGAGGTCCGCCGCTTCCTGGGCGGCCCTGTTGCCTCTGACCGGCTCGACCGGCGCCTTTCCGACGCCGCGAGCCAGCGCGGCCACTTCACCGTCGTCCTCACCGGGGCCGGCCAGGCGGTGGGCCGGGTAACGCTCGACCCGGACCACCGTGCCGCGGACCGGGCCGAGGTCTCGTACGAGTTCCTCCCCGCCTACGCAGGCCGCGGGTATGCGGCGGAGGCCGTCGGCGCCGTGGTCCGCTGGTGCACCCAGGCCGCGAACACCCGCTCCCGGCGGCTGCTGGAGAAGCTCGGCCTGCTCGCCGCCGAGCGCTTCGTCGAGTACGGCCAGGACCAGGTCTTCTACACCACCGCGCCCTCCCGGTGACCTCCCCCGACACGGCCGCCGCCAAGGGCGCACGGAGATGCCGGAGCGTTGCTCCGCCGACAGCGCAGAACCCACGAAGGCCCGCGCCGGTACGCACGGCCGTGACCGGGCGGGCAGCAGCTCGTTGACCAGTAGATGATGAGCGACGAGCACGCCCGGATCGACGCGGCGACCTGCGCCGCGACCACGGCGGCGAGCACCCTGGTGGACGTGGTGATGGCTGCCGGGGCCCTGCCGCCGGCTGCGGCCATCGCCATCCTGGAGACCGTCGGCACCCTCATCGCTGCCCTCCAGGAGCAGGGCGGCCCCGCCCTGACGCTGCTCCGGCCGACCCAGCAGGCCCTGGGCGAGGTACGACAGCTGCTGATCGCCGACGTGGACGGTGAGCGCGACCGGCGGCCTGGCTCCCGGTCTCTGGCCCGGGTCCTCGACCACATCGCCGCCAAGTACCAGTAGGTCGCCTCCCACGAGGTGGCGGGGTTGGCCGGGCAGTTGGCGGCCGTCGCCGCCCGGCACGGCCTGCCGGTCGCCGAGAGCGCGAACGGCGACGTCGCCGACTGGCCGGTGCTCGGTCCCGGGGTCCATCGGATGCCGCCGGTGGGGGAACTCGTGATCCGCGACCACGAAGCCGGCGCTCCGGCGTTCGGCGCACATCTGACCCACTACGCCGCTCGGCACGGCACGCTCACCCTGCTGCCGGAGGTCCCTCGCTGGCACAGCGCCGTCGCCTTCGGGGATTCCCCGCCGGTGGCGCTCGCCGTCCTGGCCGAGGCCCTGACCGGAGAGGTGGCCGAGGTACGGCGGCTGATGGAGCAAGCCGGCCACCTGGACGGTGCCTTCGCCCGCGCGGCCGCCGACACCGCCGCGATCACCGAGGCCGTCGCCCGGTCCTGGCAGCGGCGCGCCGCAGGGCAGGACGCCGTGCCGGGCGGCGAGCTCGCCGAAGCGCACTACACCCACGTCACGCTGTCGCTGCGCTCGGCCGGGATGGCACTGCGCGCCGTCGGTGAGGCCCCGCCCGGCCGGGCCGTCCTCCAGACCCGCGCCCGGCTGGAGCGGCTGCTGTTCGAGCGCGCGCGGCGCTGCGAGCGCGAGCTGCGGGCCGCCCCGATCCGGCTCGGCGACCTGGTGGCGGTGCAGGCGTGTGCGGCGCTGGCCGCCGTCGAGCTCACCCGGTAGGGCCCGCGGGCGCACGGCGCTCACCGCCGGGTCCGGCAGCGGCAGGGGTGGTGGGCCGGGAGCTCGCCGATGGCGTGCAGGCTCCAGATCGCGTTCGGGCCGCCGGTGGCGCCGAGGTCGGCGAACAGCCGGCGCAGCCGGGAGCGGATGGTGCGTTCGGGCAGGCCGAGCTGTTCCGCGATCTCCTGGTAGGTCAGGCCTGCGGCGAGGAGTTCGGCGGTGCTGCGCTGCGGCGCCGCGATGCCGCCGGCGGGCGGACGCAGGTACGGCGGCGTCAGCAGCTTGGCGCGGCAGGCGATGTCGACGGCCTGGGTGCGGCTGGTGGCGCCGAGCACGCGCAGGACGTCGTGGATCGCCCTGGACCCGAGGCCCTGGCTGCCGGTGTCCTGCCCAGGGCGTAGCAGGTGGCCGATGTCGTCGGTCGTGGCACCTCGGGCCACGGCGTCGAGGACGGTGTGCTCACCGCGGGTGAGGGCGAGGGCGGTGCGGCAGCCCGGACAGGGCAGGCCCCGGACGGCGCCCTGGGCGCCCTGGTGCGGGGGTCGGCGTGTGCGGGCGCGCCCCGTCGGCCCCTTCCGACCCAGCTGGTCGTCGGGGTTGTCGTTGACCTCGCAGATGTCGCCGTGCGGGTCGGTACAGACAGCCGCCTGGCCGTAGGCGAAGCGGCCGGGTGGGAAGAGCGGGTCGGTGTCGGAGTGGAACGGGGGCATGCCGGTCGGTCCGATCGGTCGTGGCGGGTTGGTGGCGGTCAGCGGCTGGGCGGCTGGGAATCGATGACGCCGGCCGCGGCGAGGTCCCCGTACAGGGCGTGGTGTTCCCGGTCGGTCATGGGGCGTTCGGTGTCCGGCGGGAGGAGGCCGTCGGCGGCGTGCGCGGTGGAGGTGCGGGGGCCGCGGAGCGTGAGGGTGGTGGTGTCGGGCCGCATCAGCGTCCGGTGTGCGAGGGCGGTGCCCAGGGTGTAGGAGCTGCCGGGCAGTTCGGTGGTGGTGACGGCCGGGCGCAGTTGGTCGGCGGTGAAGGGGCCGGTGTTCCAGCCGTCGGTGCGGGTGTGGACGGTGTGGAGGTAGCCGCCGGTGAGGACGCGGGCGCCGTGGGGGTGGGCGTGGTGGCGCGGCGGGAGGTGGTGGTCGGGGCGGTGGTTGGTGTTGAGGTGGAGTTCGAAGCCGTGCTCGGGGCGCAGGCACAGGACGACGCGGTCCAGGAGCGGGGTGGTGCGGCTGGCGTCGTAGCGCTGGTAGTCGTAGACGGCGGTGGTGACCAAGTAGGAGAGGGAGGTCCGGTTGACGGCGAGGTAGTGGAGGACGTCCTGCTGGGCGTGGATCTTGGGCAGGTCGGCGCCGAGCAGGCCGGGGATGTCCTCGGGCCGGGTGAAGGGCCAGTGGGGGAGGCCGTCCAAGCGGCGGGCAAGGCGGGCCCGGGCTCCCTTCACGGCGACCTCGTAGTCGGCCTCGTCGAGCGGGCGGGCGTCGGGGGCGGTGAGGCGGTGGTGGGTCAGGACGAGCTGGACGCCGTCGGCGGGGCCGGTGAGTTCGACCGTGGCGCCCGCGTGGAGGACGGCCAGCTGGCCGGGGTTGAGGGTGCGCAGGTACTGGGGCCGGCGCTGGTCGACGTCGCCTGGGTGGCGGAACAGGGCCAGGTCCAGGGTGCCGGTGAGGGGCAGCAGGACGCTGGTGTGGTCGGCGGGCCTCGGCGGGGTCGGGGTGCCGTCGGGCAGGCGCAGGTAGAGGGCGGGCTGGCCCTTGGCGGCGTCGGCCAGGAGCAGCAGGGTGTGCCCGGGGGTGGTGTGGGAGCCGGCGGCCAGGGCGGGGGTGTGGGGGGCGGTGTGGTCGAGGAGGTGCAGGAGTTGGCCGGTGGCGGGGGTGAGCCAGCCGTCGGTGATCAGCCGCTCGGGGACGGCGATGCCGGCGGGGTCCTGGGTGAGCAGTTCGGTGGCGGGGGGCAGGAGGAGTTCGGTCGTGGTGCCGCCCGGCAGGGTGAAGAGCATGTGGGGCCTCGTCTCGTTCAGCGGTGTGTGGTCGGTGGCCGGTGCCAGGCCCGGTCCTGCGGGGGGATGGGCGCTCGCGCGGGGGCGGGCTGGGCGCGGGTGGCCTGTTCGTTGGCGGCGGCCAGCTGGACCCAGCCGGTCACGAGCCGGTCGCGGGCGGCCTCCAGTTCCTCGAAGCCCTGCTCCAGTCCGTTCTGGCCGTGCTGGAGCAGGCGGGCGTCGTCCCGGGTCCGGGCGACGTCGTCGGCGGCGGCGGCCAGCTCGCGGCGGATCTCGCGCAGTTCGCCGCCGACGGTCCCGGCGTCGGTCTCGGTCTGCCGGAGCGCCTCTCGGGCCTGCCGGGCGGCGGTGCGGCAGGCTTCCAGCTCGGCCTGGCCGGCGGTGAGCTCGGCCACGATGCGGGCGAGTTCGGCGCGCCCGCGCCGGAGGTCGCCGCGAAGGGCGGCCGCCTGGGTGACCTGGTCGGCCCACCGCAGCGCCGCGTCCCGGGCGGCCTGCCGCTCGTGCTCGGGCTGCTCGCGGGTCCGGCGCGCCTGCTCGCACGCCGGGTTCGGGCAGGGGTGGTGGTGTTCCAGCGCGCCGATCGCGTGCAGCATGGCGAGGGCCGCGGCCAGGCGTCGCACGCCGAGCCGCTGGTAGACGGCGTACTGCAGCCGACGGGCCGCCTCCAGCCTGATGCCGGCCGCGTCCGCCGCGTCGGCGACGGCCTGGCCCTCGCCGAGCAGGACGAACAGACGCAGCTGCGGGGCCGTCGGTGATCCCGGGGGCCGGTCGGGCACCAGCGGCGGGACGAGTCCGGCGCGGGCCCCGGTCAGGACGAGCTGGCCGTTGGTGCGGGCACCGGTCAGTTTCCGCATCCGCGCCAGTTCCCGGGCCACCACGGGGTGCCCGCAGCCCAGGCTGTGGCCGATGCTACGGATGTCGTGGCCGACGGCGGTGAGCAGCAGGACGCTGTGCTGGCGGCAGGTGAGGGCGATCCGTTCCCCGCAGGTCGGACACGGGTCGCCTTCGACCCTCTCGTACGGATCGGGCGCCGTGTTCTCCTGGGTGGTGGTCACGTGGGGCTCCCGGCCGGGCAGTGGGGGCAGAACGGGGCGGCGTGCAGCAGCTGCGCGGCGTGGAGGCGGTAGACGGCCGCGGGACTGCCGGAGGTGCCCAGGGTCCGGCGGGTGCGGGCGAGGGAGTGGGTGACGCTGCCCTCGCGCAGGCCGAGCCGTTCGGCGATCTCCGAGACGGCGCGGCCGTGGGCCTGGTTCTGGACGATTTCCAGGTCCCGGCCGGGCAGAGGGTGGGTCAGGCGGGTCGGCTGCGGGCAGAGCAGGCCGCTCCGGCAGGCGTGGTCGACGGCCTGCGGCCAGGTCTCGGCCCCCAGGGCCCACGCCAGCATCCCCAGCTCGGCCAGGGCGCTGGAGACGCTGGCGTAGGTGCGGCGCGCGATCTGGTCGGTCGACAGGTCGGCGGCCAGCCACGTCAGCAGACTCGCCTCGGACGAGCTGAGGGTGACCGTCGTACAGCAGACCCGGCAGAGTGTGCCGACGGTGCGGGCCGACGGCGGGCTGAACACCGGGCCGGGAACCGGGTCGGTGTTGGGCCGGTGGACCCAGGCCGGCGGGTAGCCGGCGCGCAGCTGGACGAGGCCGACGGTGTCGGAGGTCTCGGGGGTCGTCACCGCTGCCCCCAGTTCCACGGGAGCTGGTGGGCGCCGCGCAGGCATGCGATCTGGTGGGCGGCCCGCTGGCGGGCGGTGCCGTAGAGGCGGGATCGGCGCACGGTCTCCATCACGGCGGTCAGGACGACGACGTCCCGGACGGTCTGGTAGTCCGGCCAGGCGCCGATCTGGTCGTAGGGCACGAGGTCGGGCCGGGCCCGGGAGGTGTAGGCCGTCGTGTACGCGTGGAGGTCGACGGGGTGTCCGCGCAGCAGCTCGGTGCGCCAGCGGGCGGCGACGAGGTCCCACTCGCGGCGGCCGAGCCGCAGCGGGCGTCGCAGGAGCAGCCGCGGGCAGCGGCCGTCGTCGTAGCAGGCCGCCGTACGGGTGTCGCCGAGGATGACGGTGGGCGGGGTCGGCCACACGATGCGCTCCCACTCCTCGCGCAGCCGAGC
Organism: Kitasatospora sp. NPDC059146; assembly: GCF_042786665.1. Taxonomy (NCBI): domain Bacteria; kingdom Bacillati; phylum Actinomycetota; class Actinomycetes; order Kitasatosporales; family Streptomycetaceae; genus Kitasatospora; species Kitasatospora sp. NPDC059146. The sequence continues at coordinate 21,432 of NZ_JBHZCY010000135.1, forward strand.
GGCGTGTTCGCGCAGGAACCACTGGCCGGCCTCGTCCACGTCGGCGTCGGCCAGCGCGTCCAGCAGGCCGTCGAACGGGTCGTGGGGCTCCAGCCACAGCGCCGACTTGGGGTGGATGCCGTGGACGGCGGCGGTCACCCACGCGCTCACCGCGGGGTCGCCGTGGCGCCGCCCAGGCTGGTGCCAGAAGGTCACGGCGCGCGCCCCGTGGGTACGGACGTGGCTGTAGTGCGGACGGACGACGGGCACCGGCTGCTGCTCCAGCAGCTGGGCGCCACGCAGCAGCGCCCAGGCATCGTCCAGACTGGTGTGCACAAGGGCCACCGCGTCCGAGGCGGGCAGCGACCACCGGTGGAGGTCCGGGTGCTCACTGACCAGCTCGGCCCCGTCGGCGGTGTCGCCGGTGTCCACGCAGGCCTTGGTCACGGCCGAGTAGGAGGCCGTGATCCGCTGACGGCGGGCCACCTCGGCGGCCTTGAGCAGGATGCTGGTGGTCGGTCCGACGCTCACGGGGTTCCTCGGGTACGAAGTCGGTGGACAAGGTGGTGGTGGTCCGGAACGGCGCCTCCCACGCTTCGCCGCCCCGGACCGCCGACCCCGTGCCGGGTGGCACGTGCCGGAACGGACAACGGGGCGCAACACGGTGTCCCCGGTCGCCTCGTCGTCCGGTTCGACCGGGGTGCGGGCGCACAGGGGTGACGCCCGGCACCCCGGCCTTCATTCACCCGCCCCAGGTCCTGGGGTGGGTGGTCTCAACGGGGGTGCTGGCCCGGCCAGGGCTCCCGCCCAACGGCCGGGCCAGCGTTCCGGTGGACCCTCGGCCACCGGGTTCTTCCTGCCAGACCGCCACCCCCACGGTCGACGGCCGGCAGGAACCCCGCAGCCGCCTCCCCCCGGCACGACGGGAAAGGGGGTGGCGGCCGCGGGGCCGCGCGGTGAGCAAGGCACGGTAGGGCGTGCGCTCTTCCGCTGCCCGCCGCACCCAGGCGGGCGTTCTGGAGTCCGGCGGCGGCCGCGCCGGGAAGGGCTGGCGGCCGTCGCCGGAGGTCTACGGGGTGGTGCTCACGCCGCCGGTATCCGGCTGCTCAGCACCGGGCGCACGGGAAACGTGCCGACGACCGGCCGGGGCCGGGCGTTCCGCACAACGGTGTCTGCGCGCAGGGCCGCGATGACCACGGAGATGCCGGGACCGGCGGTCTCCGCGCTGTTCTGCAGCGCCTGCGAGATGGTGTTGCGGAGGGTGGCGCCCGATGTCGCCGCCGTGCAGCAGTGCGACCGGGGAGTTAGTCTGGAGTACCCACGGCGGGGTGTCCCAGCGGGTGCCGTGCGAGGGCGGGAGGGCGATCCAGTCGTCCGGGCCGGAGCGGATCCTCACGTCGGCTCCGACCGTTCTGGCGTAGCGGCCGGTGGCGGGAAGGATCAGCAGGGTGACCGACTCGTCGGTGACGATGCACGGCACCTGGGCGATCTTCTCCAGGTTGACTATCGCGGCCATGCCCGTGGTCCGCGGGAAGACCAGGGCGTCGAACATGCTGGTGGTGGCCAGGAGTCCGGCGCCGGGCGCCTTCTCCAGTTCCTCGATGACGTGCTCGGGGTCGCTGACGGCGGGGCTGCCGGTCCGGGGGTGGGCACCCGGCATGGGGCAGTTCGGGTTGTTGCACGTGCAGCCCTGCCGAGGCCTGTAGCGGTGTCCGACCGATAACGCCCAGCCGAGGGCGGAGTAGGCCGTGACGGCGTCGTTCGGTCGGCGGGTGTTGATCAGCTCCATTGCCAGTCTCTCCCACGGTGATCACACATTCACATCTGGTGACCCCATGAGCTTGGCAGCCCTGCCGTGCCGCGCCCCCTAGGAATTCTAGGGGGCGTCAACTGTTCGGGTGGAAAGGTGAGTTAGTGCACCAGCTCCATGTTGCGGATGAGGCTGGAGAGAGCGGCGGCCTGCGACGGAACCCCCACCTGCACGAGCTCGGTGACCAGGGCCCGGCTCATCGGGTCGGCGAACACGTAGTGCGGCGCGGCGGTGGCGGCCTCCTTGAGTTTGACCACCGCGGTCGAGTGCCGGCCCATCCGCTGCATCGCCCGTGCTTCGTCGATCGCGAAGTGGGTGCGCCGCTCCTTCGACGGGACCTCGTTGATGTCGACCTGCGGCACGTGGGCAAGGCCCCGGCCCGGCTCATCCACCTCGACACCGACTTCCGCCGCGTGGACGGCGACGACGCCGCGCCCGAACACGGTGTGCCGGCCGAGGTCGTACCAGCCGGGGCCGAGACGGTCGGCATCCTCCAGCGCGGCATCGACCCGGGCCCACGCTTCCGCCCCGTGGCCGGCCCGGGCGTGGGCAATCGCGCACCGCAGGTGCAGGGCTCCGCGAAGCGACACCGCCTCCCGCCCGGCCACCACGCCCCGGGTGTGGGGCTCCAGGTCGCGCAGGGCGGCCTCGGCCACGGCGAGGGCCTCCCTGGGGGACGCCTGGTGCAGCAGCGCCCCGCACCGGTCCCACGCGACGGCCGCCCGCTCCAGCGGATCGTCAACGGCGGTCGCAGCTCCCGCGGCCACCTCCGCCGCCGACCACGCCAGATCCGGGTACCCCAGCTGGTTCAGGCACATCCTGGCCGTACGGCACGTGTCGGCCAGCAGCCGCAGGGCCTCGTCCCGGCTTCCGCCGGACTCGAATGTCAGCACGGCCGTGTTCAGGTCTTCGATCAGGGGCGGGAGCAGGGTGGCGACCTTGGGCAAGTTGGCAGCCTGCCGCGCCGCATTGGTCCGCCGGGACTGCTCTCGCAGGTCCGCCAGCCCGACGAGGCCGCCCTGCGGGACGAGACCCGGGTGGCCGGACAGGATCAAGCCGGCCCGGCGCACCCCGGTACGGATCGCGGGGACGTGGGCATGCGCGATGCCGCCGACTCCGTGCTGGAGCCTGTACGGCTGGCCGAGCAGCCACACCACGTCGACGTCGCAGCACTCGGCGATGGCGGTGATCACGCTGTACCGGTCCAGGGCCAACCGCCCGCTCTCGACGTTGGCCACCCAGGACTCGGCCCGGCCCAGGAAGTCGGCAAGCTCAACTTGCGTCATTCCAGCGGCGTTTCGGGCAATCCTCACGCGCGAACCGATCGATTCGCTGTTCAGAGGCATACCGGTCTCCGTTCTGATTCCCACTCAACTCAGGACGGTACTCCGGATGCCGCCCCCGCAAGGCACGTAGGCCGAACGGGGGACGGCATCCCTCCGATCCGGCGGCATTACACCCGGCACGGCAACCTCGGCACGACGGGTGGGGGATTGTCAGCCATCGGGAGTTGACCGTGCACTGCTCAGGTCGCGGCCGCGCCCGCCCGCGCTCCCTGCGCCTTCTGCTGCCCGGCCTTCCGGCACCGCCGAGCCGCTCACGCCCGCCGCTGAGCCCACCCGGGAGCCCGACGCCGCCACGGCCTAGCCGCACAGTGTGGGCGGCGGGTCGACTCCGGGTGGAGGCGGGCAAAAATGCACGTCACACTGTCAGCTCCCCTTGCTACTGTCCGGCGCCATGACTGAATGGATAGCCGCCGTGGCGGCCGCTGTCAGCGTGCTGGTCGCGGTGTTCGCGTGGAAGGCTGCCGACCGGTCGGCAGCCGCCGCGGAGCGCGTCGAGAGCATCGAACGTGACCGCTGGCACCGGGACCTCACCCCCGACCTCGACATCCGCCTCGTGCAGCAGAACATGAACCACTGGCTCCTGAGCGTGGACCTCGACGGCCCCGAAGGCCTCGACGACCTCGACAGCATCACCGTCGAGATCCTGGACGAGAAGGGCGTCAGCCACCTGCCCGGGCCGACGGGACCCACGGCGGAGGACCTCGCGCAGGTGATCTGGGGACCGCTGCGCCTGCGCCCCGGTGTCGACGGTGTCGCCGCCCCCGGCCGCACCACCACCGTTGAAGGCCTCGGGCTCGGCCACCGCGCCGTCCGCGCGCTGGAGCTCAGCCTACGGCCGGCCTGGGACAAGGACCCCATCAACTCCTGGGCCCGCCGCTACCTGGACCACCCGCTGCGCCTGCGCATCGTCTGCCACAAGGACGGCCACAAGCCGTGGACCCTGATCCGAGAGGTGCCCGTCCCTCCTGGAACCCGCCCCGCCGAGCACACCTCCCCGGCGGGCTCCGCCACGGCCTAGTCTGGCGCGCCGTCGGCGGGCACCACCGGCATGGTGGTGGTTGGCGGCCCCAGCCCGAGCCCCCGAGCGGGTCGGGGCGCCGCAGCAGCACCGAAGGCCCCTTCCCTCGCCGGGGCCTTCGTGGTCTTCTCGGGACCGCTACCCAGGCCACTGGGGGCCACCGACAACGGCGGTCGTCGGCCCGACCCCCGGGCGCCCGCCTGGCTCCAAGAACCGCGGCCCCGCGAACCGCTACGACGTGGGCCTGCTCCTGGCCACCGGCGAGTCCTACCGCTGACCGGCTCTCAGCGTCCGGCCGGCAGCCTCTGGCTACCGGGCTTTCGTCGACGAAAGCCCGGTAGCCAGAGGCTGC
>NZ_JBHZCY010000136.1:0-25666 GCF_042786665.1 Kitasatospora sp. NPDC059146
CCCCCCGGGCCCGCCCGCCGTTCGGCTCTCGGGGCGCAGGCCCCCGCTGCTGTGCGCCCGTCGGCGACCAGCCGCTGCTCCGTGCCGCGCCAGCCCCAACAGGGTGACGCGACGGTGCCCGGATGGCCGGTCGGCCCCACGTCATCGGGCGGCCTGCTCCGACCGGCCCCGGGGGGAGTCCCCGGGGGGACGGGCCAGCCGCCCGCCCGAAGGGGGCGTCAGGACCGCAGCTCGGCCCCGGCCTCCTCGGCGTAGCCGACCTCGTAGACCACCGGGTGGCCCTGGTCTCCCGCGGCCAACGGGTGCCCCTTCGGCCAGGACACGGTCACCACGGCGTCAGCCACGGCGTCGTCGATCAGGCGCAGCACCTGGTCCCGCGCAGAGTCGCTCAGGCCCTGCTGCTCCTCGTCGGCTTCGGTGGCCTCCACCTTGGCGCCGTACTCGTCGATGGTGTTCTGGTGGGCGGAGGCGATGATGCCGGCGCAGGCGGCCGTGAGGTAGCCGGCGGACACGGGCAGGTTCTCGGGGAGGGCGGTCAGTCGCATCGGTTGACTCCTTCGGGGTGGGGCCGCCCGCGGGGTGCGGGCGGCGTCGGACGTCGGCGGGGTGCGGGTCGGCGAGGCCGCCGAGCAGGGGCCGGCGGTGCGGCAGTGCTCGCACCATCGGTCATGGCGGTGTTCGCTGGTCGGGTTGCTGTGCGGCTGCGGGTCCGGCGCGCGCCGGGTCTGCGGTGGTCGCGGTCGACCCCCGCGGTGGATGCTAGGGGCCGGCCGCGCGCGGCCGTGTCAGGCGATGCGCTCGACGTGGGCGAAGATGACTCGTTCCTCGGAGTGCTGGTCGAAGCCGCGCTCGCCGCTGTGATGGGTGAACCGGTAGGTCCCCGGCGGCACCTCGACCACCGCCACCCGCTGCCTGGCGGGGTCGCCGCCCCGGCTCCGCCAGTGGTCGTGGTCGGCGATCGAGTACGCCCACACGTCGGTGCAGACGGTTGTCAGGCAGACCTCGCCCGGCAGGTCCACGGCATCGCCGTCCTCGTCGAGGGCGGAACCGGCGATGATGTACCGGTCCGGCCCGGTGCGGTACAGGCCCGGACAGCTGTTGCCCACCGGCCCGTAGGCGCAGCCGATGGCGGCCAGGGCCTCGATCGCCTGCGCCTTGCCGAGGGCGGAGTAGTAGCTGGCCCGCACCTGCGAGTCCACGTCGAAGTCGTAGACCGGGCTCAGGTTGTCGCGGACGACCATCTTCCCGGACGGCACTTCCAGGGTGATCACGGTCGTGATGCCGTCCGCGTACCGGCAGGGCTCCTCGGTCTGGACGGAGCCGTCCCGGACGGTGAGCTCCACCTTCTCGTCGCAGTAGAGGCAGTAGGGCGTGCCGCCCAGCACGATGAGCGGCTCCTCGTCGTCGACCAGGTAGACGTCCAGCTTGTCCTTCCGGATGAACAGGTGGCCGTTGCTGTCGAGCGGCAGGGTGGTGAGGGGCATGGGGGCTACTCCTGGTTGATCTGGGCGGGTTGAGGGGGCGGACCAGCCAGGACCGCCCCCGATGTGGAAAACTATACCACATAAAACATGCGGCGGGTGCTCGCGTTCGGCACCGGTGCCGGGGCATGGTTCCGATCGCCGGGTGCGGTTGATCAGGGGTTGGCGGGGCAGCAGGCGGCCCAGTGCCACATCAGGCAGGGGGCCCCGGCGCCGTGATCCGGGCAGGTGGGCTCAATGCGGTCCCAGCCGACTCCACCGCACGGGTGGGTGTGGCAGGTGCAGGTCTCGTACGTGGGGGTGCCGTGTTTGACGCCGCGGGAGGCCTCGCGGATGGCGTCGATGACGGCCTGTTCGCCAGCGTCGGCCCGCAGGCCGAGCGAGATGGGCAGGAGTGCGGCGCCGACCTGTGCGGGGTCGGCCAGAGCATCCAGTGGGAGGCCGGCCGGCTGCTCGGTGCTCCCGTCCTCGCGGAGGCTGGCCCACTGCCAGCCGTTCTCGGTCGACCAGGCGGCGAGCAGGCCGTCGGGGTGCTGCTCGGCGCTGACGAGCGGGTGATCGGCTCGCCAGGTGAGGACGGCGGAGGGGATGGTGTTCCCCGCCGTGTCGTACTCGTCGTACTCGCGGATCTCCAGGTGGCGGGGTCGCAGGCCGGCGGCGGCGAGGTGGGTCTCGACGCTGTCGATGTACGTCGTCGCCTGGTCCTGAGTGAAGTCGGTCATGGCGTCCTCATTGCTGTTGCGCGGGCTTGGGCTGAGCGGCTCCTCGGGCGCCGCCGCGAAGGTGCGCGTCCCGGGCCGCGATCGGGTGGAGCGGTGGCCGGCGCCTGCCCGGCCGCGGGAGCGGTGGCGGGCAGGCGGCTGGGCGGGCCCGGCCGCGGAGGGCCGGGCGATGGTGTCAGGACGCCAGGGCGGCGATCTGGGCGGCGGAGTGGTCGCAGGCGCGGCACTCGGTGCGCGGCTGGCCGCTGGTCAGGCAATGGGTCATGGCCCATTCGACGGAGGTGCGTGCGGTGCCGATGTGCCCCGCGATGATGCTGTCGGGGCGGACGGTTGCGACCTCTTCCATTTCGGCCAGCAACCGGATCTTGCCGACCAGGTTCCCGGCGTCCTCGCAGGCCTTCTGGGCCCTGGTGAACCCCAGGCGGGTGAGGCGGCCGGTCGGAGCGGCGTGCTCGTCGGCGGCGATGAAGGCGGCGTTCGCCGTGGCGAGCAGTTCGGTGGTGGTCTTCACGGTGGCGGGCATTGGTTTCCTTCTCCTGGGGGCGGGTTGGCCAGGCCGGCCGCCAAGCCAGCCCGACGTGAACAACAATACCACATGAAACGCTACACGTCTGCTCGTGTCGGCCGAGGAAGCGCCGTCCCGGCCAACCGGACACCCATGCGGTGGGGCCCGATAGTTCTCGCGAACCGGTGGTTCCCGTGGTGGGAGAGCACGGTTGCCCCGGCCGCCGTCAGCGCTTCGGCCAGCCACCTTGCGCCGCCCTCCCCCGGCCGTCGCGGCCGCGCACCCATCCCGACCAGCCGCTGCTCCGCCGCCTGGTGGCCCACCTCGTTGTTCCGGATCTTGGAAGCGACCCGGTCGGACAGCACCGTGGCGTCCGGCAGCACCGTCAGCCGGCGTGGCCGCGTCCGGCCGAGATAGGCGAACCCCTGGACGGCGTAGACATGGCCGACATGACCAGGGGAGATCAACTCGCTGCCCAGCGGGGTGATCCTGGTCCGCGGCTGCGGGTCGGAGTGGGCGACCACCCCGCGCACCCCCCCGGTCGGCGGCCAGCGCGAACGCCCTGGCGCAGAACCACGACTCGGCGTTCGACTCCGCGCCGTCCAGGAGCACCAGCCGGTTGAGCTCCAGACTCTGCCGGTAGGGGGCCAACTCGGGGAACACCCGGGTCAGCACCTCCACCTTCATCGGCACCCCCAGCGTCAGCACGCCGTACAACCGGCCGCCCGGCGGCTCGCCCGGTCCCGGCTCCTCGCCGACGCGTTGCAGCCCGAACGCCATGCTGACCACCGGCCAGGACCCGCTGTAGTGGTGCGCCTCGACGAACCGCCGTGCCGGGCCCTCCGCCAGCGCCACGCACCGGTACGCCTCCGGGTCGAACCCGCCCGCGCTGGTCCTGAGCCAGGACGGGCGGCGGGCCGTCCAGCGCTGGCACCAGCCGCTCTCTCCTGGGAGGTCCAGGGTCAGCTGCTCGGCGGTGGGGCCCAGAGCGGACCGAAGGGTCGAGGGCATGACGGGATCACTCTCCTTGGTCGGGTGGGTCGGGCGCGGCCCGCGCGCCCGTGGAAGGGGGCGCCCGCCGCCGCGGCGGGCGGCGGCGGGCGCCGGGTCAGCCGAACAGGGCCAGCTGACCGTCGGGCTCGGCAAGATTGCGGCGGATCGCTGCGCCGGGCCGCATCCGGCGGTACCAGGCGCGGCGGCGCTTGGCCCGGCGGCCGCGCGCGACGGGGCCGGCCAGCACCCGGACGTCCGCGATCGACAACCCGTGCTTGAAGGTGTGACCGGTGCTCTCCTCGGCCCCGGCGTAGTCCTCGGCCAGCTGCGGACCGAGCTGCGCCGAGCGGACCAGGTCGTCCTTGGTGGCCAGGACGCACAGGCGGCAGCTCAGGCGGTCCATCCCCAGGTCGTACGCCCAGTGGTATTCCAGCTGGTGGTCGCGGATCGTCTCCCAGACCTGCCGGTCGGTCATCTCGATGATCGGGTGCCACCGGATGACCGTGCGCCGGGAGTTGCTGGCGGCGCGGTCGATGACGAACTCGGGCTTGCCCGCGCGGCCCTTCGATTCCGCCCCGCGCAGGCCCAGGGCGTAGTACACGACCACGTGCTCGCCCGGCCGCTCCGCGCGCCGCCAGGTGACGAAGCGCGTGACCTGCTTCTTCCCGGGGCCCTCCTTCTGGTCGGAGGTGCACCAGCGCGCGTTCGCGCTGGGCCACATCTGCCGCTCCCGGGTGAACTGCTGGAACAGCCCGCCCTGCTCGCGCTGGGTCACGATGACGGGCACCCCGTAGCGCGCGGACTGGCGGTGTACCAGGTCCAGCGTGCCGGGCCACTCCACCGGCTCACCGCTGTCGGTGCGCCCGAGGTCGTTGTGGATCACGACCACCTTGTCGAGCGCGCCAGCGGCCTCGGCGGCCGTGCACACCAGGTGCTGCATGACCAGGCTGTCCTTGCCGCCAGAGCTGAACACCATGATCTGGTCGGCCTTGGCGAAGGGGCTGTGCCGCTTCGGGCTCGGATCGATGGTCAGCCAGCCGATCGGCAGCCGCGGCGGGTCGACGCGGTGGGCGGCCTCCGACAGGGCGGCCACCTGGTCCTGCGGGTGGGCGAACACCGACCACGCCTGGATGCGGCGGCGCCAGACGTCCGGGCCGGCGCCGGGCTGCTCCCAGAGCACGGCGGCCAGCTGGCGGACGGCGTCGGGGTTGTCGCCGAGCAGCAGCAGTGGGTCCAGCCGGCGTTCGGTGAACTCCTCGGCCTGGTCGTGCTCGTCGGCGGTGGCCCAGGTATGCCAGGCGTCCGCCCGGCGCCGCCACAGCCCCGGGTAGCCGTGGCGGGGGTCGGCGCCGATGTGCTCGGAGAGCAGGTGGACGGCGACGGCGGGCATATCGGCCGGCCAGTCCGCGTCCTGCACGCGGGTGGCGATGGACCGGGCGGCGAAGCGCAGGGCGCGACCGGTGCGCAGCGGGGTGGGCACGGCTCTCCTCGATGGGTTCGGCGGGAGGGCCCGCCAGGGGAAGTCGGCACCTGGGCGGGCGGAAGGGGGCGGCCGCCCGCGAAGGGGCGGGCGGCCGGACGCCGGTCAGAGCAGCGGCAGCAGGGTCTGGTTGTAGGAGGCGAGCAGGATCATCGCCTCCAGCCCGCCCAGGGCACCGGCGGCCACGTCGACGCGGGCCTGGTGCCCCGGCCGGTTCAGGTCGATGCGCACCATCGCCTCCGGCAGCCAGGCCGTGGTGAATCGGCAGGTGAACCGCTCCCCGGCACCGTCGGGGAAGGGGAAGGTGCCGAGCGGGCTGTCGTCGGCCAGCAGCCCGGGGACAGCGCGAGAGAGCCACTGGGCGGCCTCGCCCCTGGGGGCCGGAGCCTCGGGACGCGCCTCGATCGGGATCAGGTCGGTTGAGGCGAGGTCCGTCAGCACCTTCACGGCGGTGGGCAGGCTCAGGTTGTTCAGCTCGACCCGGTGGGAGCGCCGACCGCCGGGGAACTCAAGCCACTGGCCCGTGGTCTGCGTCGTGTCGTCGCCGAACCGGGTGGCGTGCCACAGCGGCTGACCCGGCCCGTTGTGGCTGCTGGTACGGGCCGCGAGCGGCAGCAGGCGCGCGGTCAGCCGCTCGTGCTGCTCGTTCGCGGCGGTGGTCTTCTCGATCTCTTCGGTGGTGACCTCGGTGGTCAGCAGCATGGCGCGCTCCTTGGGGGTGGCGGGTTGAGACGGTCGGGCCGCCCGGCCCTTCCGACATGAAAAACAATACCACATTAAACGTGCTCATGTCGAGATGGCGCACCTCCGGAGCGTCGTCCCCGCGCAGGCGCTGGGCGGGTGTCCCGCCGGCGCCGACCGGGCGGCAGGCGCGAAGCCTCGGCCCGGTCGGCGGTCGGTTCAGCTGGCGGGGTTGAACAGCTCGACGGAGCGCGACAGCGACCACTGGCCGCCGCCGCCCGAGAGGCACGCGATGTCGGGAGAGGATGCGTACAGGTTGTAGGACCCGGAGGGGATGCCGGCGGGGAAGGCGTCGGCGAGCCACTGGCGCCCGTACTCCTCCGTCCACGCGGTCCACACCAGGTAGTCCTGCGGGTTCGGCGCGCCGGTGACGACGGTCTCGTGGCTGGTCATCAGCCGGGTCTCGGTCCAGGGCTCCCCGAACGGCGCGGGCAGGTAGATCGAGAAGTGGACGCGGCGCGGGCCGTTCAGGAACTCCCGCAGCATCCGGGCGTTGTCGTCGTCCGCCGGGAGCGCCCCGCGGGTGACGGTGCGGATGATCCCGTCCGCCTTGTCGGGTACGGCGCTGTAGAGGGTGCCGTGCCCGTAGCCGGGGCCGACGGGCTTGCCGATGCGGTAGCCGTGGACGCTGGTCGCGGTCTTGTCGATGGTGGGCCGCTCGTGGTCTCCCACCATCGGGGGGTAGTCCCTGGTGAGCGGGTACTTGGTGCGGTCGAGCGTGCTCATGCTGTTCTCCTGGCGGGGTCGTAATGGTGGTCGTGGCCACGGTCCGGCCGTCCGGACGGGCTCCCAGGCGCGGGTGCGGATCGGCCTCCCTGTCCGGTTCGAAGGCGACCGAAGGGCGCTGGGTCCCCGCCCCTCCGCGGGCGGCGTCGGTGAACCGGAGCCCGGGTGGGGTCGGCGCGAGGGGGCACCCCGACTTGCCGATGTAAAAAACATTACCACATGAAACCTGCAAATGCGATGCGTGCCCCCAGGTCGTCCGCCCCAGCGGGGCACCAGGGCGGCGCCAGCCGGGCCGGCGCTGCGCGCCCCGGCCCGGCCAGCACTCACACGGGTTGTGCACCGCCCGCGCTCGCGGCCTCGCTCTCGACGACGTCCAGCACCTGCGGCAGGTCCGCCGTCAGGCCCTCCAGCCCTCGCGCCGACTGGTTCTCGGCGGTCAGGATCCGGTGGTGGCCCACCGCCTCTCCCTCTGCGTTCAGCCGGTAGCGCCACACCTCCGTGCCCCAGTAGTGCTTCGGCTGGTACTCGCCCCCGCCATCCGGGTCGATGATCACCAGCTCCGAGCCGTCCGCGAGCGCCACCCGCACACCGTCCCCGCTCGGGCACGGCCCCGACGGGATGCCCCGAGCGGTGAGGGCCTCCCGGATCCGGGCGCCGACGGTCGTGGTGCGCCGATGCCGGCTGACCGCCACCAGCGCCCCCACGGCGGCCACGCACCGGGCGGTGTCCTTCCATGGGCCATTACTCCGCGACCCGTCATAGACCACGGCGTCCGGTACGCCGCGTTCGTCCCTGCTGTAGCGGCTGAGCACCGCCACCCACCCGGCGTGGTCGCTCACCGAATGCCCCAGCGTGCGGGCCTTGCCCGTGATCCGAATCTGACCACCCGTCACGCCGACCGTGATCGTCGGCACGTGATCGATGTGGCACAGATCCGGGTGGTATTCCGCCTCCTGCAAGGCGCGGTACAGGTGGTAACCGGCCCCGGGCGGACCGCCGAGCATCCACGCGCTGTACCGGTCGCGTCCCTCGGCAGCAGCATCGACCGGCACCAGCTCGGCGCCGAGCGTCGCCAGCAGCGACGCCACCCGCTGCGCGCTGCGCCCCGGGGTCGTCGTCCAGGAGCTCGCGAACACGACTTCGCCGCCCTCGGCCTGGACCAGCTGCCACAGCAGCAGGCCCTGGTCCAGCGCCAGGTAGAGGGTGTGGTGCTGGTGGTTGACGGTGATCTGGACCTCGGCGGCCGCCTGGCCACCGAGGTCGATGGCGGCGGCGGGGATCCGGCGCTCGGTCAGGTGGTCGGCGAGCCACTTGGCGCGCTGGCCGTCGGGTAGGGATGCAATGGGCATGACGGTGCTCCTGTTCGTTGGGGGGTGCGGGATCGTGGGGGTCTGGCCGGGGCGGCGGCGGGCACCGCCCCGGTAGGCGGACGGGCGGTCAGGACCGGCGGGCCAGAAGGACGTTCACCTGGTCCGTGTCGGCGAACTCGTATCCGAGCGGGGCCAGGGTGAGGCGGGCGGTCTCCAGGGCGGGCGTCCAGGGGCCGGTGACGACGGTGACCACCACCCATTCCGGCCGCCCGCACGGCCTGCCGTCCTCGGTCAGGACGGTCGTGACGTCCGTGGGGTGGTTCTCGTCGGCGGGCGCCAGCCCGACGGCCTTCAAGTGGTCGGACACCCTGAGTGCGCAGTTGCGGCGCATGCTGCTTCGGCCTTCCTCGCGGGGTGAGCCGGGAGGGCCGCCAAGCCCTCCCGACGCGATCATCGATGCCACATGAAACGTGCCGCCGGGCGTGTGGCGATTCCCGGGGCGACGGTCACCCCTACGCGAGGCCCTCGTCCGTCGGCGGGTTGTAGATCGCGATGCGGAAGGTGTAGCCCGTGCCCGCGTGCCGGATCGCCTGGCCGACCCCGGCGCGGCGCATCCGGGTCACGAGCCGCATCGCATCGTGGTAGCCGACGCCCTTGTGGGTCAGGACCCAGCTGGCGGCCATCGCGGCGGCGTACGGGGTCCTGAACGGCTTCTGGCTCTTCGTGACGCCTGTGGGGCGAGTGCGAAGGAGCTGGTACAGCATGGGCTCTCCGGTCTGCTCGAAGCGGATTGAACGAGGCGGCCACCCGGCCCGTTCCGACATCACAAACTATACCACATGAAACCTGCCGAGTGGGGTGGTCTCCGCACCGGGAATCCCGGCCCCCTCGGGGGGGGGGCTGCGGAAGGGGCGCCGGGTGGCGGCCCACTGTTCGAGCCGCGCTATTCTGGACTTCCGCTCCTTTTTCAAGTGGTAGATGAATCGAACAGGCTCTTCTGCGGTTGATGGGTGCGGGTTGAGCGGGCGGGTAGTCGTGCACCTCGTCCAGACTCCCCCTCGGGGGACCGTCCTTCGGGACGGGCGGCTGCCCGCTCGTACCCCTATTCAGATCCTGGCGTCTGCGTGAACTCGACCGCTCACCAGGACTGTTGGGCTCCGGCGATCACCTCCAACCAGACGCGCTCCCGGCCGGCGGGCGGCTCCCTACCGGCCCGCGGGGGATGATCCGCACCGGGAGCGGGAGCCCGTAGTGGCGGGCCAGCGCGGTGACCGCCTCCGCGCCGCCCTCCACTCGGTCCGGGGCGACCGGCCTCCCGCGGTCGTCCAGCACCTTGTAACTGCCCAGCGGGTAGTGCGAGACGTAGCGCAGGATGCCTCGTGCCCCCTTGTGGTCGGGGAACTCCACCGAGCTGGTGAACGCGTTCGGCGGCCCGACGCGGCGGATGACGGCCTCGGTGCGCGGCTGAGCGCCACCGCCTGCGGGGGCGGGCCGCTCGCCGGCGGCCGGATTGGCGGGCACGGCGGCGGAGTGCGCGGCCAGAGTCGGGCCGGTGACGTGCTCGGCGCCGGGGACAACGAGGGGCTGCATGGTGTCGGTCCTCCAGGGACTTCGGTGGGGACAGCGCCCGGGCGCAGCTCGGTGCTGCGCCCGGGGGACGGGGTGTCAGGGGCGGGTGTCGCAGGCCGGGGTCAGGCGGCCTCCGCCGGCCTCGAACCGCTCGGCGTAGCGGGTAGCGAGGATGTGTGCCGCGCGGGCGCAGCTCGCGTAGAAGGAGCGGTGCTCGTCGAACTCGGCGGCGACCGTGGCGGCCCGGATCGCCTCGGCGGCCTCGGCGACCTCCCGCATGTCTGCGGCCGGTGCGGCGCTGGTACCGTCCTCGACCCCGGCCAGCACCTCCAGGGCCCGGGTCGCGCGGTCGGGGAGAGCCGGGCGGCGGGAGAGGCTCGCCAGTTCGTCGCCGATCTCGCCCCCCATGAGCCGCCGGGCCTCGGCCTCCTGCGGATCGCGGTGGCGGAAGGGGAGCGGCGGGAAGGCGGCCGCCGTCTCGGCGGCGGGCCGCACGAACCGCGGCACCTTCCTGACGGCCATGCTCGTCCCCGGGCCGGCATCGTCCAGCTCGGCCAGGTAGAGCCGCTCCCCGTAGGGCTCCGGCTCCACCACCCGGCGGAGCACACGCAGCGGCCTGCCCCACGACGCCCCGTACCGGTATTCGTTGGCCAGGCGGACGACGTCGCCCACCTCCGGCTGCTCCCCCTCGCCAGCCAGGGTCCAGCCCTCGGGGGCTGCGGTGCGCTCCTCGGCCTCGCGGGCCGCCTTGGTGCGCTGGTCGATCACCTGCACCACCCGGTCCACGGCCTCCCACCGGGTGGTCTCGCTCCCCGCGAGCGCGGCACCGTCGAGCTCGACCACCCAACTCCGCACGACCTTGCGGACGGTGGCGCGCGGGGCGCCGTCGACGGCCAACGGGTACCGGCCCTCGTCGTCGCGCTTGCCGATCACGGTGCGGGCAAGGCGGGCCCGGCGCTGCTCCTCCTCGGCTACCCGGCTCCGGGCCTTGGCGGCTTCGTGCTTCCGGCGGGTGACCTCCTGAGTCAGGGCGCCGCGCCGGCTACCGATGCTGGAGAGGGTGGGCATCCGCTCCTCGCGCGGGAGGCCGGGGAGCTGCTGGTCCTGGTAGGCGTTCAGGGCGTCGGCCTCGGCGGTGAGCTCCTGGTCGGTCATCCGGGCCGGACTGGCGGTCCCGATCGGTGCGGGCGCGGTGGTGGTGGGTGTTGCGGACATGGGTGGTCGACTCCTGTCGGATGAGGGTGTGCGGTGGCGCGGCGGGGCCTGGCGGCGGGGCGCGGGGGCCGGAGGTTGCTCCGGCCCCCGACGGAGGGTCAGGCGGCCGGGCGGAAGCCGATCGGGACGGGGGTGATCGACTCGCGGCGCACGCAGTAGAGCTTCTTCTCGTCGGCGACCTTGGTCAGCCGGTAGCGGGGCTCGTCCTCGCCGAACCGGGAGCAGCGCGGGCAGTCGGAGCAGAGCTGCGCCCGGTACAGGCCGTGCTTGGCGGCCTGGCTGCCGTGGTAGTCGACGAGCGCCCCCGGCTTCACCGGGCCCGGCTCCTCGATCTTCTCGGCCTCGGGCTCGGCGGCCTCGGCGTCGCCCGGGCAGGGCTGCTGCTCCTGGGGCTCCGGGCGCACAGTGGGCCCCAGGTTGACCCAGCCCGCCGCCCAGCTCGGGGTGTCGTACGCGGCGCTGACCCAGTTGTTGCCGGGGTCGGCGGGGGTGTCGAAGCCGAACGCCACGGGGTCGCCGGTGACCGGGTCGGGGGCGACGTACAGGCACCGGAAGATCAGCACCTGGGCGGCGGACTGCCCCGGCTGGCCGATGACGTAGGTGGTGCCCGGGACGAAGAACGAAGGCGCGGACGGCAGCTTCACGGTGGCTCCTTGGTCGGGAAGAGCGGGTTGAATCGGGCGGACCGCCAGGCCCTCCGACAAGAAAAACTATACCACACTGAACCTGCAATCGGGGGCGAGTGAGGCCCTGGGGGTGTGACCTCAAGTTCGCCCCCGGCGGGCGATGGCAGTATTTCCGGGCCTGATGACTGATGAGCCAGAAGTGGTCTAGGCCAAATCCCGGGACATGATTGTCATGCGCGCGTCGCAAGTGATGACCCCGCGTCACCGGTTGCGCCGCCCCGGGGGCCAGGGTGCGGAATTGACGCTCCGGAATTCGGCAATTCCGGGCTGAATTCCCCTCGGAATTACGGTGCCGTGCCCGTGTCCGGCCGGGCGGACCGGTGCCCGAAGTAGCTGGCGGGCAGGACGGTCAGCAGGGGCCTGCTGCCCGGTGCGGCATCCTCCGGGGCGTCCCACTCGTCGCTGCCCGGGGCGGCGAGCGTCACCAAGTCGACTCCGCCGAAACGGAATTGGGGTCCGACGAACCGGGACGGCCAGACCGTCCACGCGCACCACGACTCGTCGGCCGCCTTGTGGGCATAGGCCAGGATGCTGCCCGTCAGATCGTCGGCGGTCACCGGAAGGGCATCGGCCGCCCGCCAGTGCTGCGCCTGCCGGGTGCCGTCCGCCGTCCGGATCGGGCTGGTGCGAACCGCGGAGCGGACGTCGGCGAGGGTGAGCGGGTGGTGGTACGTCCCGGCCGGCGCCCTGCCTTCCGACAGCCAGCGCTGGAAGGCGAACGAACCGCCCCGCCACCTCCATTCGAGGTGGAACCGGCCGCTACCGCGGGCGGTGTCGCCGGAGAGTGTCATCACGAAGCCGTCGCCGTCGTTGTCGGGGCTGGCCGGTGCCCATGCGACCGACGCCGACCAGCCGTGCTTGCGGGCGTAGGCGGCGACCTCGGCGATGTGCTTCGGGGCGGCGGGCGCGGCGGGGATGGTGATGGCGAGCAAGGGGGCTCCTAGGTGGTGTGAACCGTGTGTCGGGAGGGGGGTGGGGTGCCATCCCGTCCCCCTTCCGACATGAAGAACTATACCACATGAAACCTGCAATGGTGGTGTCCGCTCCCTTCCCTCGGGGGTGCGCTCCCGCCTATGCGCGAACGGCGGGCAGTACGGTGAGCATCGGCTCGCTCCCCGGGACGGCGTCCCTGGGCCACCACCCCGGCCGCGCCCAGCCTGCTGAGGCGGACGTGACCAGGCAGTCGAGGCCGAGGAACGCGCCGCCGGTGAACCGGGACGGCCACACCGATTGGGAGATCCCCGTCCTGTCCGCGATGCGCCGGACCTCGGCCAGCACTGCGGGCGTCAGCTCCTCCACGGTCGGTGGCAGGACGCCCTCGGTGGTCCAGTCGCGCGGCCAGTCGACCGGCTCTCCCCCCACCGGGTAGACGGGGTTGTTGCGCACCGCGCTCTCGACGTCGGCTCGCTCGACCGGGGACCGCTGGTACTCCTGGCCGGGGTACCGGCCCCGGGAGTAGTGCGGCTGGTAGAGGTAGCCGCGGCCGTTGCGGTTGAGCCAAACCAGCCGGAAGCCGGCGGCCCCGCGCAGCGGCTCCGCCGTGAGGGTCACGATGAACTGGGGGCCGGTGTTCGTGGGCCCGGCCGGCTCCCACGCCACGGTGCACTCCCAGCCGTAGCGGCGGGCCTGGGCGGCCGTCTCGGCCACCTTCTTCGGCGTCCTGGGCTGAACGGTGGTGGGCATGTCTGGTCTCCGTCTCGGGGAGTGCTGTGTGGAAGGGGAGCGGGCCGGGCGCCGCGCGGCGCCCCGGCGCCTGGGGTTCGGTCGTGTCGGCGGGCAGCAGCAGCTGCTGCCCTCCGACACGATGGCGGCCACGGTCGGCCCCGCGTTGGGGCGCCTGCGGCCGGGCCCGCGGACGAAGCGGTCCGCGGGCCCGGAGCGTTACGGCCGGTCCGGCTCCACCGCGCGGTAGGTGATCCGGAAGCCGGTCAGCGTGTGCACGGTGACCTTGCGCCCGTGGTCCTCCCGCTGCACTCGGGCGCCCTCGCGCATGTACCGGGCTACCTCGAACACGGCCAGCACGGTGCTGATCCGGCGGCTGGGCTCGGGGATGCCGTTGCCGGTCACCGACGTGCTCAGGCGTAGCGGTCGGACCTCCAGGTCGTCCTCGATCACGCGCAGCGCCGCCCGGGCCCCTTCGTTGAACGCCTGGTGCAGCACCCCGTACTGGTTCTTGTCGTCGGCCATGCGAACCCCGGGGACGGGGGCCATGCGGGCCAGTGCCGCGGCGGCGTGGGAGCGCCCTTCGGCCGTCAGGAACGTGCGGCGCTCCCGGCCCTGGCCGTGGTGGACGGCGAGATCGCGGGCGACCAGGGCGTTGCGGGTCGGCCGCTGGTCGAACACCTCGCCCTCGACGTCGGCGAGTGCCTCGATCGCGGCGGTGTCCATGCGCGGGCTGGTCTTGAGAGTGGTCACGGTGATGGCCTTCCGGGCTGGTCGGGACGGTCGGAGGGTGGGGCGCCCCGCGGGCGGGGGGGCCGCGCGGCGCCCCCGCGGCGCCCGGGCGGGGGGGGTGGGCGGGCAGCGCCCGCCCCCCCGGGCGGCCGAGCTCGCGGTACGCCGTGCGGGCCCCCGGGGCGGGGCCGGGCGGGGGGGGGGGCCCCGCCCGCCGGGGGGGGCGGCGCCGCGCCCCGGCGGCTCAGGGCCGGGTGGTGTCGGCGGGCAGCGCGCGCCAGCGCGGGCGGCCGAGCTCGCGGAACGCCTTGCGGCAGCCGGGGCAGACGCGCACGGGGCGGCGGCGTGCCAGGCGGCCGAGCCTGCGGGACTTGGGGCTGCCCTTCGGGCGGTGGGGGGCGTAGGAGCGGTCGTTGGCGAACCATTCGCGATGCATCTCCAGCAGCCCGGCGAACCCTCCGCCGTCCACCTCCTCGCGGACCCAGTAGATGTCGACGAAGTTGCCGCACAGGGCCGGGGCGCGGGTTCCCGGGCCGGGGTAGCTGTAGCGGGGCGGCAGGGCGTGGTCCCACTTGCCGCTGCGGCTGTAGTGGAGCTTGGGGGTGCTCTCGGGCACGGTGGTCCTCTCGGTGGAGCGGGTTGAGACGGTCGGGCCGCCCGGCCCTTCCGACATGAGAAACAATACCACATAGAACGTACTCTCGGGGGTGTGCGGAACTCTTCTCTGCGCCACGCGGTGCCGCGGTGGCGCCGTCGGGGGCGGGTCGGGCGCGCCCCCGACGGCGAGTGCTCAGCTCTCCCGGACGACCAGGACGGGCGTCGGCAGACCGTAGTGGTGG
This sequence comes from Kitasatospora sp. NPDC059146, assembly GCF_042786665.1. Taxonomy (NCBI): domain Bacteria; kingdom Bacillati; phylum Actinomycetota; class Actinomycetes; order Kitasatosporales; family Streptomycetaceae; genus Kitasatospora; species Kitasatospora sp. NPDC059146. Next base: position 14,662 of record NZ_JBHZCY010000136.1, read on the forward strand.
GCGAGCAGGGTGATCGACTGCCTTCGGTCGGCGTCGCCCACCTGGACGTCGACCCACCGGTGGTCGACCACCTTGTACTGGGCGCTGGCGTAGGTCGAGCGCAGGGAAACGTACCCGCCGGCCCCGGGGTGGCCGTCGAACGTGACCGACCAGCTGGTCGGCTCGGGCTCGAACTCGGCCGACCCGGACCTGCGCGGCCTGGCTGTGGTCTGCGGCCGCGCGGGCTCGGGAACCCGGACAACGGTCTGGGGGGAACCGGGGAGGACGATCTCCAGCCCGTGCGCGGCCAGGTGCGCCCGGTCGGCGCGGATCGCTTCGTCCCACCGGTCCCGGGCCGCTCCGGCCCGGCCGGGGCGCAGGTAGTGGCGGCCGTCCTGGATGCGCTGCACGGCCACGCCGTCGTCCCACGCTGCCAGGTGCCAACCGTCGGCGCCCTCGTCGGCCGGCGCGCGCTCGCGCAGCGCCATGATCCGGGCGGTCTCGCGCACGTACCAGCGGGGCGCGCCCGGGTGCGCCACGAACGCCTGAGCCGTGCTGCCGCCCCCGCCCGGGGTGGTGGTCTTCGACTTCTGCTCGCCTTCCTCGCTGAACTGGGGGTGTGGGTTGGGCCGGCCGGTTGCCTGCCCCGGCTGGCGGGCGGCCCGTGCTCGGCGACTGGGGCCGGTCACGGGCCGATGCGCCGTCAGGAGCAGGGGAGTTGGGGAAGGGCGCGGGCCAGGAAGGCGGCGGCGGCGGCCTTGACGTCACCGTCGAACCCGGTCTGGAGCAGTTGGAGCGCGGCCGGGCCGTACGTGTCCAGCAGGTAGGGGCCGATGACGAGCTGGTACGAGGCGTCGGGCGACGGGCTCTGGCGGGCGTCGTAGACGTCCCCGCTCGCCAGGGCGTGGATGATGTTGATCCCCGCGCTCCACCCCTCCCGCAGCATGTCGTGCTCGTCCGTCAGCTCCGGGTACAGCTCGGCCAGGTCCTGCTCCGTGGCGTCGGCCGTCACGGCCCCTTCGGCCAGCGCCCGGGCGACGTGGTCGGCGGCCAGCGGGAAGATGCGCATCCAGTGGTTGGCCTCCTCGCCGATCAGCACGGTGAACGGGGGCAGCGTCGGTGCCCCCGCGGTGGCCCAGTTCTCCTTCATCCACCGGCGCACCGAGGCCACCGTCTCGCGCCGGTGCAGCCTGTCGCCCTGGTGGGCGGTCCAGCCCCGTCGGTCGGTGGTCGCCTCGTTCCAGTGGCCCTCGGCCAGGTCGTCGCCGTGGCCGTCGGTGAGCGTCCACTCGATTCGGCTGGTCTTGCCCGGCCTGCGGAGCAGCATCAGGCGGTGGAACGCGCCGTCGATGGTGACCTTGACGGTGACCCGGTCGCTGTCGGCGGTGGCGGGGATGCCGCTCTCGGTGAGCTGGACGGCCAGCTGCTCCGCCTCGGCGGCCGCCTGCATGGCTGCGTACTCGATCATGGGATTGCTGGGCATGGTGGCCCTCTCGGTCGTGGCGGGTCGATCCGGGTGGGCCGCCCGGCCCTCCCGATATGAACAACAATACCACATGAAACATGCCTCCGGTGGGTCGGGCCACCCCTGATTCGCCGACCGGCGGCCCGCCGCCGACACCACCCCGTCGAACGGGCGGTCAGCCGGCCAGCAGGGCTCGGAAGTCGGCGGCCTCGTGCGCGCGCCGCACGTCCGGTGGCAGCGGGTCCAGCGCGGCCACCGACGCCTGCGCGTACTCCGCGGCCCGCAGCGCCAGGCGCAGCGCCTCGCTGATTCCGTCGCGCTCGTACGCCGACGGCTCCGGGGCCGCCGCCAGCTCCGCCCACCCGTCCGCCAGCCGCTGCGCCCGGGCGATGGCCTCCAGCGCGGTCACGGCCGGCTCCGGCCGCTGATAGGTCGCCAGTACCTCCCGGCTCATGTCGATCCAGACGCGGGCCTGGCCGTGCTCCGCGGCGGCCCGAAGCGCCTCGTCGTGCAGGCTCTGGGCGCTGCGCCCGTTGAGCACCACCTGCCAGCGCCCGGTCGGCGTGGGGGCGTGGACGGTGCACCACAGCGGGATCCGCCCGTCGGGGCCGGCCTGGCTGGTGATGCCGTCCGGGACCGGCATGGGGATGTACGGCTGGTCGGGGTCGTCGCCCTCGGGGGCCTCGGCGGCGGCTCGGGCAGCGGCCCGCTCATCGGGCTCATAGGCGAACCCGGTGCGGGTGAGGATGAGGCGGGCGGGGCTCGTGCCGTCGGCGTCCGCGGTGACAAGGGATGAGTGCAGTGCGGCCCCGGGGCGGGCCGCCCGGCAGATCGCGATGAATTCGCCGAGCTCCTCTTCGAGATCCGCGGGCGCTCCGAATGCCCGGTCGGTGGCCTGGATGCCGCAGACCGTCTCCCGGCTCCCGCCGGCGCCCCGGAGGGTGAGCAGCCGGAAGAACTCGGACTGGCTGACCAGCGATCCGGTGAAGCGGTACAGCGGGACGGCGGGCTGGACGCTGATGCCCCCGGCCGCCTGGATGTCGGCTCCCATGGTGGTGGACTCCTTTTGGGGTCGGGCCGCGCGGCCTTGATGCCGCGCGGCCTGGTGGTGGTAGTGGATCGGGGCAGCTGGGCGGTAGGCCTGGCGCTGCTCACAGCTCCATGCCGACCCATTCGCGGTTGGCGATCGCGCGGGCCTCGGGCTCCGTGGCGACGACGTCGAACATGTACGCAGTCAGGTGCGGGTTGCCCGCGATTCGGTCGATGTTCCATACGCCGAACCGGCTGCCCTGCCGGGTGATCATGAGCCCTCGCCCCGGCTGCTTCTTGCTCATGTGGCGGACTACCTCCTCGCCGCGCTTCGGACTGGCGGGCATCTCGCTGAACCGGCCCACGGTTCCTCCCTGTGGCTGCCGCCCGCCGTTGCGATCGGTCGGGGGCGGTGGTGATGGACGACTCGGCGGAGGCCGGGGCGGGGGTTGTCCCCCGCCCCGGCGCTGTGGTCAGGGGCAGGTGACGAGTGGGGCGTGCTCGTGGCACACCGGTACGAGCACGCCGGTCGGGTCGCACAGGACCACTTCGGCGCGGTGGGCGCCCATCCAGGAGCCGTCGAGCCCCCGGTGCCAGGGGCAGAGGTGGACGGTGTCGTCCGCGAGCGTGAGGGCGCCGGGCCCGGTCGCGGCCGGGGCGGCCGGGGCGGCCGGGGCGGCCGGGGTGTACTCGGGAATGCCGAGGCGCAGAGTGTCCGGGTTGCGGAACAGCTCCGCGATGGAGGCGTCGCTGATCGGTTCGGTGGAGGGGCCGCGATGCTGGTTGTACCAGCCGTCGGGGTGCCGCTCCCAGGTGATGCGCCCCTTGGTGACGACGTCTCCCACGGTGAAGGCAGCGGGGATGTCCTGCTCCGCCGGGTAGGGAATCGGGGGCAGGCTGGCCGGGTCCACGTGGCGTTCGGCGTCGACGTCGACCAGTGCCCTGCCGCTCACGGTCACGGTGAACGGGAACTGCCAGTACAGCGGCGGCAGCGGCGGGTGGTAGCCGTGGCGGCTGGGCCGCAGGACGAGGCTCGTCCACCGGTACATCCCTGCCCCGATGCTCTCGATCGCGAGGGTGACGGACTGCTCGCCCTCCTGGGCGAGCCTGACGTCGCCGGGGCGCAGGTCGCGCAGGCGCACGACCGCGAGACCTCCCGGGCGGACGACGGCGCCGCGCTCGGCCGGGGTCCGGGCGGCGGTGGCACCGCTCTTCCCCGCCGGGACAGCTCGTCCCTCGGATGCTGCGTCGATCATGGGTTCTCCCTGGAGATGGTGCGGGTTGAAGAGGCGGGCCGCCCGGCCCGCCGACAGGAAAAACTATACCACACTAAACATGCCACTGAGGGTGTCGGACCCCTCAGGCCTCCGGTCCCACCCGCTGCGCCCCGTGGTTCGAGGGCGCAGCGGATGGGGGCTACCGCTTGGGGCGGATGCCGCGCTCATCCAGCCATCGGCGCACGTACCGTGCGGCGTCGGCCGGGTCGCTGCTGGGCCAGTGCCCGGAAGCCAGGTCCCCGTCGGGGGCGTCGTGGGTCCAGACAAGTTCGCCGTCCAGACCGACGGTCAGCCAGTGCGGCTCGGCCTCGGGCGACTCCAGTACGACGGCGACGGCGTACAGGCGGTAGCCGGTGCTCACCACCTCGGCCGGGATGCCGTCCGTCGTCAGCGCGGCGGCGATCGCGCACGCCGGGCCCCGGTGCCGGTCGTAGTCCGCGTGGACCGCCCACGCGCTGGGCGGGCCGTCCACCGTGGCGCGCAGCAGGCTGGGGAGACGGTGGCCGGCCTGCTCGACGGTCAGCACGGTGACCCTGCGGCGGGGTCCGTCCGGGCCGAGCGGGGTGATCTCGCGGGTGGTCACCTCGCAGACCCTGGCGCCGGTCACGAACGGGCCGGGGAACGTGCTCTGCGGTGACCCGTAGGGATCGGTGGGGCCGGTGTAGGTGCTGGGCTTCTCGGTCATGCTCGTTGCCTCTCGGGGGCTCGGTCAGGGCTGGGGCGTGGGGCCCCGCTGCACCCGGGAAGTGGCCCGGGGCGCAGTGGGGTGAGGTGGTCGGCCGGCTCGGCCTGGATGGTGCGGGCTGAGCCGGGAGGGCCCGCCCGAACCCTCCCGACATGAAAAGCTATGCCACATGAAACCCGCTTCCGGGGGGAGGGGTACCCGCCCCCCGGAGGCGTCAGGCCAGGTGCAGCAGATCGTCCGAATCCAGTAGCGAACCCGTACCCACCGCGTCCGCGCCCGAGGCGAACAGCACCGGCTGAACGGTCCTCACCTTCCCGAACGCCTCGGGCCGCATCCTCGCCCAGGTGGGCGTCCCGCCGCCGCCTACGGCCCGTCGCCTCGGGACTGACGGCGCCGGAGCGGACTCCAGCACCATGGCGAACGCCTCGACCGGCGCCCGGTCGACCGCCGCCGTGCCGCCCGTCCTCGCTGCCTCCGTGGCCGGAGACGGGGGCTGTCGCGCGGGTGTCGGAACCCCGGCCGGGGCGGCGTGCTCGGCGAAGAGGGCGCGAGCCTCGGCCTCGGACCGGCGCCACGCAATCGCCCGGCTGCGCCCCGGCTCCTCCAGCTCGTTCCAGTCGGAGCATGCGCAGGTGACCCTGAACAGCCCGACCTTGCCGCCCGCGATGGCCTCGCTCACCCGGCCTCGGTGGCCGTGCTCCTCGACCTCCACCCGGACCAGCGCGTCGACGGCTTCCCGGGTGACGATCCGCAGCCGGTTGCAGGTCTCGGTGAACGTGGAGCCGTCGACCTCGCTGATCAGCTCGGCCAGCCAGGCGCCGAGCTGGTGGACCCTCACCACCCGGCGGGCGTGGGTCTGCTCGAAGAAGTCCTGGACCGCCAGGCCGCCGGGCCGGACCGTGCGGCCGGTGGAGTCCACCGGCAGATGACACGCCTCCACCCCGGCCCTCAACTGGACCTGCACCTGGTCGACGACCTCGCCCACCCCCTGGTGGCCGGGCTCAATGCTGTCCGCGATCTCGAACGTCATCTGTTCCTGCACGGTGGGCTTCTCCCTGTGGTCTCGGGTTGAGCCGGAGGGCCCGCCCGGGCCCTTCCGACAAGAAAAACTATACCACATGAAACCTGCCTCTGGGGGCAGGGGTCACCCTGCCCCCAGAAGCCTCAGACCAGGTGGGGCGGCTCACCCGGGGCCGACGGCGAACCCGCACCCGCCGACCGCTGCGCCGCAACCGACGGCACCGGGGTGGACTCCAGCACCGTGGCGAACGCCTCGGCCGGCTCCGACCGCGCCTCCTCGGCGGCGGCCCGGAACGCCTCGGCGGCCTCGGCAGCGGTGCGGCCCGGAGCGCAGCCCCACACGTGCACAAGCTGACGGCGCAGGTAGCGCTGCCGGTCCTCGTCCGCTCCCTCCGGGAAGTCCAGCCGGCCCCCGTGCAGGTGCTCCGACAGCATCACCAGAGCCAGCGCGCGGGCCTCGCCGATCGCGGGCCAGTCGTACTCCCGCCGGCTGCTCTGACGCCCGTAGCCGCCCGCCACGTCGAACGCCCCCAGCATCGACGCGTGCAGCGTCACCGTGCGCCCGGCGCTCGCGAACCGCGTCCTCCCCTGGAACAGCCCCACCTGCTCGATGTGCCCCGCCGCCCACCGCAGCAGCCACTGCGCGGTCGCGGGGAGAAGCTCGCTCTCCTGGTCGTAGCGGAAGGACCGGCCGGGCTTCGGGTGACCGGGCAGCAGGCGCGGCGTGTTCAGGCGGTGGGACATGGACGTACCTCTCTGTAGGACGGGCGGGGAAGGTGGACGGGCCTGGCCGGGGGCCGTGCTGCGCCCGGCATCGGCCGGGCGCAGCACGGGCAGGCAGGCGGGCCCGCGAATCGGGGCGGGGCAGCTGGTCAGCTGTACCGGCCGTACCAGTAGCCGGACGGGTGGCGGCGGCTCACGGTCAGCTCAATCCGGGTGCCGTCGGGCAGCGCCGTTTGTACGCGGGCACCGGCACGGAAGGTCGAGATCACGACCCCCGGGGTCGGCGACCCGCTGAGTTCGACCGCGATCGTGCTTCCCGTCACCAGACCGAGGAAGTCCGGCGTACCGACGTTGGCGACCGTGCGCCACCACGCGGCCTTCTCTCGCACACCACCGGACGGGGTCGGTGCCATCGGCTCGAACCGGTCGCCCGGCCGGAAGTCGATTCCGGCCGCGACGTCATCGGCGGTCGGGCTGTGCAGGTGACCGGCGTCGAAGGCGACGGGGACGCTGGACGCGGGGAAACTGGCGGCGGTGTTCATGATCGGACCTCACAGGGGTTAGGACGGGCGGGGAAGGTGGGCGGGCCTGGCCGGAGGCCGTGCGGCGCCCGGTACCAGCCGGGCGCCGCACGGGCAGGGCATCAGGCGCGCGGGGCGGCGGGGTCGGAGGCGAACGCGGGGACCGGGGCGCACAGTCGGCCGATGACGCCGGGCAAGGGCTGGGGCTCACCGGGCCGGACGGCCTGGGCGCGGCGCATCGCGCCGAGCAGGCGGGCCATCAGGTTCCAGCGCTCCGCCGGGCACTCGGTGGCCGGACGCTCGTCCGCCTCCAGGAGGTGGCAGTTCCAGCAGGCCTTGCGGACGTCCGCCCAGTCCACGTAGATGATGTCCGCGTCCTGGTGGCCGCCGACGACGTCGAAGATGTCGTGCTGGATCACTGCTGCTCCTCGGTGTTGTGCGGGTTGAGCCGGAGGGCCCGCCCAGGCCCTTCCGACAAGAAAAACTATACCACATGAAACCTGCCACGTGGTGTGTGTCGGCACGCTTCCCGGATCGGGCACAGCCACCCGCCCGGCGTGGCTACCCGCCGCCGAGCCCGGACCGTGACCGACCGCCCCCGGGGCCGCCGGCCTGAGGCAACCGGTCCGCCGGCCCGAGGGGCGGCCCTGGCGGGCCTGCCACCGTCAGGCGTCCAATCGCACGTGCCACCCCCGGAACGTCGCCAGGTGCTCGGCGCGCTGCCCAAGCCAGGCATCGTCCTCCCACTGCTCCCACGACACATGGACCGCGGCCTCGCGCCAGTACCAATCGACTGCCAACTGCTGCGCCTCACGGCGCGCGTCGCGGGGGGTCGCCGCCCAGATGGCAAGAGCGTGCGTGCCCGCGTCCTCGATGCGCAGGACGACCGTGTACCGGTACATGAACAGGGGGATGGCCAGGCCGGTGAAGTCGAGCATGCGGGGCTTGGTGAGCCGGTGGTACAGCTTCACGGCCAGCGCGGACAGCTTGCGGACAGAGGACATGACGGACCCTTTCGGGGACGGGGTCGGGACGTGGTGGGGCGCAGCAGGGAGCGCGCGGGCCGGGGCCCGGGGTGGGGCGGGGTGGGGCGGCCGGGGAAGTTCCTCGGCCGCCCCACCGGGGTTCGGCTACTCCTGGAGCGCGGCGCGGGCCAGGCGGCGGCGGAACTCGGCGCGGACGAGTTCGGCGAAGGTCTCAATCGTGCCGTGCAGCGCCCGGAAGGTGTCCGGCGCGAGCGGGACGGTGTCACCCATGTGGTTGGCCGTGAGCAACACGGGGCCGTGGTACGCCTGGTAGACCTTCCCGAACCGCCGGGCAAGGTAGGTGGCCACGAGGTTCACCGGCTGGCTGTACGCCCCCTCGTCGTCCATCCACATGTCTACGTTGGGGGTGAGCTCCGCGACGTCGACGAGGCGGCATCCGAGCTTCTCGCGCGTGAAGGGCAGGGTGTCGCCCTTGGGGAGCTCGACCACCTCGACTTCGCCCATGACGGTGATCAGCAGGGCGGGGCGGGCCGGAGCGGTGTTCTCGGAGCGGACGGCGATTTCGGACATGGCGGGGTCTCCTCGGAAGTCTGGGGCGGCCTGAGGCCGTGGGAGGGAGCGCAGCGGCCCAGGAAGGGCGGGGGCGGCCGGTGGGCCGCCCCCGCCGGGGCGGCTGGCTCAGGCGGCCAGGGAGAGCGCCAGCGCGCGGAACCGGGGGCTGAGGGCGACGGCCTCGAAGCGGGCGGCCACCTCCGGGTTCTTCGGGCGGTGGGTCTCCAGCAGGGCGAGCACCCGGGCGGGGGCGAACAGCTTGACCGGCATGGTCTTCATCCGGCGGTTCTTGCCGCCCTTGTTGACCCGGGTCGGGCTCTTGGTGGTGAGGCGCTTGCGGGTCTTGCTCATCGCGTCCGCCTTGCCGAGTTTCTTGCTGATCGCGCCCGCGTTCCGGTAGGCGTCGGCCGGGTCGTAACCGGCCCCCGTCATGATCACCGCGACCGGCAGGGGGCGGGCGGTGCGGACGGCGGCGACCGCCTTGGCCTGGCCGCCCTGCGCGCGGACCTCCTGCGCCCGCTCCCGCAGCACGGCCCGGGTGAGGCGGGCCTTGACGGTCCGGGTGGCGGCCTTCATCGGCTTCTTGGTCTCGGCGGTGCGCTTGGTCACTGTCTTGCCTTCCGGTTGGAGCGGGTTGAGCCGGAGGGCCCGCCCGGGCCCTTCCGACAAGAAAAACTATACCACATGAAACCTGCATATGGAGGTATCCGGCAGTGAAGTTCGCCCGGTCGTCCCGGTCCGGCCGGACGGCACCACCACCGCCCGGCCGGACGCTCCGTCAGCGCGCCAGCGCCCGCCGGGACTCCCGCTGTGCCTCCTGCATCGCCTTCAACGCGTCCGCCCCCATTCCCGACTCGGCGTACTCCACTGCCGACAACAGCGACCGCAGCGCACTCCGCGCGGGGAACTTCCGCCGGTCGTACCGGCCGCGCGTCACCCGGCCGAACATCTCACCCGCGAAATCCCGCAGTTCCCGCAGAGCCTCGGCCCCCTCCAAACCACCCCGAAGAATCGCACCGAAGGAAATCCCGGAAAGGCGCTCCGCTGCGCCCTTCTGGATCATCTCCAAAGCCATTCCGACGATTTGAGTTCCGCCGGTGAAAGCAAAGCTGAATTCGGCTTCAATACGTGCGATGTTGGTTCCCATAATCCGCGTCCTTTTCGTTCTCAGGGGTGGAGTTCCAGGGGGCCGGGCGGTCGGACCGCCCGGCCGGTGCCGACTAAGCGGCGAGGCTGACCGGCTGGGGCTCGGCCGGGGTGGCGCTGGCCACCTGGAACAGCTCGCCCTGGGTGAAGTCCTGACTCGGGGCCAGGCGCAGAACGGCGGCGGCAACCGTCGCCTTGGTCACGGACGGCGGCATGTGCTGCGCCACGGCGACGGTGTTCTTCTCGTGGCGCCAGAGCGCGTAGAGATCGGCCTGTCGGGTGCTGCGGGCCGCGTGCAGGTCGGCGCGGGCGGCCTGGTAACGGGCCTCGGACTCCAGGGCCTTGATCACAAGATCCTCGGGATACTGCACGGTCTCTCCTTCGGTGAAAGGCGGGTTGAGCCGGTCGGGCCGCCCGGCCCTTCCGACATTGAAAACAGTACCACATGAAACGTGCATGAGAGGTGTGATCAGTCCCCGAACCTGGGCCGATCGCGCTGGTCCGCCGCTGCGCGCTTCCACGTAGGTACCACCGTAGGTACCACCGCAGGCACCACCGCAGATACGTGCGTAGGTACCACCGTAGGTACCCCGGGCCCTTTCGGGTCGAGTGAACATCTGCGCAGGTCAGATGGGGTGTGAGAGAGCAAGGAAAATCAGACAACCCCCTCTGTCTGCTCCTTCTTCTGGTCTTGGTGGGATGGGTAGGTCTGTGGTTGTGCGGTTGGGCGGCGGTGGTTTGGCCCTGCGGGGCTGTTGTTGTTTTGGGCGTCCGGCTGGGCCGGTCGCGGTGGTGGGGGTGGGGTGGGTGGGGGCTGCGCCGGGCGGTCGTGGCGGCGTGCTCTGTGTGCTGTCCTGGCGGCTGCGCTGGGCTGGTGTGGTGGCTCTGGTGGTGTGGTGGCGTGTTCGGGTGTCGTGGGTGTCTTTCTGGGTGTTGTGGGGGGTGGTGGCCGGCTTCTGGGTGGTGGTCTGTCGGGCGGCGGTCGGCCCGGTGGTGCTGGCCGGGGCGGCGCCCCGGCTGTCGTGGTGGTGCTCCCGTCCCGGGCGGGGGCGGAGCCCCGGCCGTCAGGCCGTCGTGCTGCTGGGCCTGGTGTTGCCCCGGGCCGGGCGGGCCGACAGGGCCGACACCGGGCCTGTCCCGGGGTTGTGGGGCCTGTTGGGCTGCTTGTGGTGCCGTGTGGGGTGTGCGGGCCCGTCCAGGCCCGGGGGAGGGCGCTGGAGGGCCCGTCAGGGCCCGTGCCGTGCCGGGGTGGTGTCATGGTGTTCCCCAGGGCCCCGCCGGGGCCCCCGGGACGGGCTCCGGGTTTCGGTCGGGAATGGGCCGTCACTTCCCCGTCAGGGGAAGGACGAAGAGCCCTTCCAAGAATGCGCGGCACAAAGTTCACCGGCCTCTCGTCCGGGCCGACGGCCCGGACCGGGAGAGCAGCCCAACCAAGAAACCACGGCACAAAGTTCACCACGCCCCCGAATACGCCGGAGGCGTATTCCCCCAACCCCCACCCACCCCACCGGCCGTCAGGCCGGTGCACCCCAACCCACCGTGAGGGCGACAGCCCTCACCCCGCGCCTGACGGCGCGTCAGCGCCGCCTGGGCGTCAGCCCAGGGTTAAGCCCCTTTAGGGG
>NZ_JBHZCY010000137.1:0-25102 GCF_042786665.1 Kitasatospora sp. NPDC059146
AGCCACTTCCTGGACCTGCGCGGTCCGAGCATGACGATCGACACCTTGTGCTCCTCCTCGCTGGTCGCCCTGCACACCGCCGTGCGCTCGCTGCGCGCGGGCGAGTGCGAGCAGGCCATCGTCGCCGGGGTGCACCTGGGCATGTCGCCGCAGTACTTCCAACTGGGCTCCCGGCTGCGGTCGTTCTCGCCCTCGGACGCGATCCGGCCGTTCGACGCGGCCGCCGACGGCTTCGTGCCGGGCGAGGGCGTGGTGTCGGTGGTGCTGAAACCGCTGGCGGCGGCGCTGCGCGACGGCGACCGGATCCGGGGCGTCATCCGCGGCAGCGCCGTCAACCACGGCGGCCGCACCAGCGGCCTGACGGTGCCGAGCAGCGGCGCCCAGGAGGACGTGGTGCTGGCGGCGCTGCGGGACGCCGGCGTGTCCCCGGACACGATCGACCTGATGGAGGCCCACGGCACCGGTACCGGCCTGGGCGACCCGATCGAGGTCGAGGGGCTGACCCGGGCCTGGCGGCGGTACACCGACCGCGCGCAGTTCTGCGCGCTCGGGTCGGTGAAGTCCAACATCGGGCACCTGGAGCCGGCCGCCGGACTGGCCGGCCTGGTCAAGGTCCTGCTCGCGATGGAACACGGCACGATCCCGCCCTCGCTGCACCTGCGCCGCCCCAACGACCACGTGAAGTTCGAGGGTTCGCCGTTCTACCTGGCCGACCGCGCCCTCGACTGGCCGCGCGGCGGCGGGCGGGTGCGCCGGGCGGCGGTCAGCGCCTTCGGCATGGGCGGCGTCAACGCCCACGTCATCGTGGAGGAACCGCCGGCCGTCCCGGCCCGCACCCCGGAGGCCCGGCAGAGCCACCTGATCCGGGTGACGGCCGCCGACCAGGACGCCGTCCGCACCCTGGCCGCCGCCTACGCCGACCGCCTGGGCTCCGCGACCGCCGACGAACTCGGCGACATCGCCTACACCGCCAACACCGGCCGGGCCGCCCACCGCTGGCGGGTCGCCGTGCACGGCGGCACCGCCCGCGAACTGGCCGAGCGCCTCACCGAGGTCGCCGACGGCCGCACCCCGGCGGTCCGGCCCACCGGCCGGCCCACCACGGCCTTCCTGTTCACCGGCCAGGGCTCGCAGTACCGGTCCATGGCGAGCGGCCTGCTCGCCACCGAACCGGCCTTCCGCGACGCACTGAACGAATGCGCCGACCTGCTGCGCCCGCACCTCGACGTCCCGCTGTCCGACCTGCTCCACGGCGACGCCCGGCACCTGCTGGACGAGACCCGCTACGCGCAGCCCGCCATCGTCAGCGTCCAGGTCGCCCTGGTCCGGCTGCTCGCCGGAACGGGCGTGCACCCCGACGCCGTCGCGGGCCACAGCCTCGGCGAACTCACCGCGGGCTGGGCCGCCGGCGTCCTCGACCTGCCCGACCTGCTGCGCCTGACCGCGCTGCGCGGGGCCCTGATGCAGGAGTGCCACGGCGCGGGCGGGGCGATGGCCGTCGTCCACACCGACGCGGACACCCTCGTCGAGGAGCTGCGAGCCCACCCCGGCGTCGAGATCGCGGCGTACAACGCGCCGCGGGTGCACACGGTCACCGGCCCGGCCGAGGCCGTCGCGCGGTACTGCGAGCGGACCCCGCACCGCACCCAGCGGCTCGCCGTCGGCCACGCCTTCCACTCCGCCGCGATGGAGCCGGCCGTCCGGCCGTTCGCGGAGGCCGTCGCGCGGACGCCGCTCAAGGCACCGGCCCTCCCGTTCGCCTCCACCCTCACCGGCCGCTGGCACACCGACACCACCGCCACCGACCCCGAGCACTGGGCGGCGGCGATCCGCGAGCCCGTGCGCTTCGCCCAGGCCCTCGCCGTGCTCGGCGAGGGCGCCCCGGACACCGTCTGGGAGGTCGGCCCGCACCCCCAGCTGCTGCCGCTGGCCCGGACCGTCCTCGCCGAACCGCACCCGGCCTGGATCCCCACCCTCCACCGCGACCGCGACGACCAGGCCCAGCTGCACGCGGCCCTGACCACCCACCACAACCGCACCGGTGCCGACCTGGACTGGAGCGCCCTGCACGCCGGCCGGGACCGGCGCACCACCACCATCCCCGGCTACCCCTTCCACCGGCAGGAGCTGACCGCGCCCCCCGCCCGCCGCCTCGCGGCGAGCGCCGTCGGCCACCCGCTGTTCGACCGCCGTTACGAGAACGGGAACGAGGGCCAGTGACGACGCATCGAGCCGACACCCACGCGACCCACGGGACGAACGACACCCGAGGGACGCACGGGACGAACGACGTCCACGCGACGCGCGAGACCTACGAGAAGACCTTCGCCGGGCGCGAGCCCCTCATCGCCCAGCACCGCGCCGACGGCCTCGGCCTGCTGCCGGCCGCCGTGCAGCTGGAGATGGCCCTCGCGGGCATCGCCGGGCTGCGCCCCTTCGCACCGTCGGAGCTCACCGACGTGGCCTTCCTGCGCCCGCTCACCCTCGCCGAGGACGCCTCGGCCGCCGTGCGCCTCGACGTGCGGCGCACCGGGACCGACCGGACCGGCTTCGAGCTGAGCACCGTCCTGGCGGGTGAGCGCAAGGCCCTGTCCACCGGCACGGGGCGCCTGCTCGGCGCCGGGAGCCCCGGCCCGACGGCCTGGCAGGTCACCGCGCCGCGCACGGTCGACCCGGCCGAGCTGTACCGGGGCTGGGCCCGCGAGGGCCTCGCCTACGGGCCCGACTTCCGCACCGTCCGCGAGCTGGCCGTCGGGGACGGCACGGCCCGCGCCGTACTGGCCACCGACGCCGAACCGCTGCCCTGGCACGCCCACCCGCTGCTGGTGGACGGCGTGTTCCAGGCCGCCGCCTGCGCGCTCCAGGACCTCGCCGACGGCCCGCGGCCCGTGCTGCCGATCGGCCTCGCCCGGATCGCCGTGCACGCCGAACTGTCCGGACGGACGGGCGGCGCGACCGTGCTGGTGCGCCGCACCGGCGACGAGGGCGCCTACGCGACGGCGGACGCCCTGCTGCTCGGCCCCTCCGGCGAGGTCCTCGTCGAGTTCACCGGCCTGCGGATGCGCCGCACCACCGGGCGGGCGGCGGGCCCCGCCCACCCGCTCTCCCGGATCCGCTGGCGCGAGACGCCCGGCCCGGTCCGCGAGCCGGCCGGGGGCACCTGGGTGCTGCTGCACCACGGCGCCGCCGACGGCGCCGCCGGGGACGACCCCGCCGAGCGCACCGCCCGCCGACTGCGGGCGGAGGGCGCCCGCGTGGTGGAGGCCGTCCTCGGCACGGACACCGCCACCGGCGGAGCCGACCGCGTCCTGCTGCCCGCCGCCGACGAGGAGTCCTTCCGCCGGCTGTGGGAGTCGCTGGGCGAGCCGGTGACCGGGGTCGTGCACCTGTGGAACACCGGGCCCGCGCGCGAGCGGCAGGCCGAACTCGACCAGGGCCTGCACGGCTGCCTGGCCGCGCTCAGGACCCTCGGCGAACGCCGGCGCAACGCCCGCTTCTTCGCGGTGACCGCGTCCGGCCAGCCGGTCGTGGACGGCGACGTCCCGGTGCCCGCCCGCGCCGCGCTGTGGGGCCTGGTGCGCACCGCCGCGATCGAGTACCCGGGGCTGCGCCCGCGCCTGATCGACCTGGACGGCGCCTCCGCCGACGCGTTGGCGGGCGAGCTCGGCGACGGCCCCACCGAGGTCGCCTACCGGCGGGGCGTGCGCCACGAACCGGTGCGGGTGCGCACCCGCCCGGCCCGTCCGGGCGGGCGGCCGGTCCGGCCCGGCGGCCGCTACCTGCTGCTGGGTGGGCACGGCGGGCTGGGCCGCGAGCTGGCCGCCCGCCTCGCCCGGGAGGGCGCCGGCCTGGTCGCGCTGGTCAGCCGCTCCGGCGGCGCCGGTGCCCCCGCCGCCGACCTCCCCGGCTGCACGGTCGTCTCGTACGCGGCCGACATCACCGCCCCGGGCGAACTCGGCGCCGTCGTCGACCGGATCCGTGCGGACTTCGGCGAACTGCACGGCGTCGTGCACGCCGCCGGCACCCTCAAGGACGGCCTGATCCGCTCCGCCGCGCCCGCCGACCTCGCCGCGGTGCTGCGGCCCAAGGTGGACGGCGTCCACGAACTCGCCGCCGCCCTCGCCGGAACGGACCTGGACTTCGCCGTGCTGTTCGCCTCGGTCTCCGGGACCTTCGGCAACCTCGGCCAGGCCGGGTACGCCGCCGCCAACGCCTACCTGGACGCCTTCGCCCATGCGCACGGCCGCCCCTGGCTGAGCGTCGACTGGGGCCTGTGGGGCGAGGTCGGCATGGGCACCGCCGTCGCCGACCAGCTGCGCCGGCGCGGCGTCCGGCCGCTGGGCACCGCCGAGGCCCTGGACGCCCTGCTGGCGGTGCTGGGCGAGGACACCCGGCAGGTCGTCATCGCCCACCCCGACGCCTCGGTGGTCCTCCCCGAGGACGAGCCCGCGGGCGCGCGGCTGCCGGGTGCCGAACCTGCCGACGAACTGCCCGCGCCCGCCGCGCTGCACGCCGGGGGCGCCGGCCCCGAGCGCGTCGAACAGGCCCTGGAGGGCTTCCTGACGGAGCGCCTCGGCCTGGCCCGCCTCGACCGCGACGCGCCGCTGTCGGACTACGGGATGAGCTCCATCACGAGCGTCGAGCTCTCGGAGGAGCTGTCCCGCCGGTGGGGGATCCACCTGCCCGCCACCCTGTTCCTGGAGTACGGCGGCTTCGCCGAGCTGGCGCAGGCGCTGACCGAGCGGTACGGGGCGGCCGAGGCGCTGCCCGCGCCGACCGCGCCGACCGCCGATCCTGACCCCGGGCCGGACCCGGCGCCGGACCCCGGACCGGCTCCCGCCGCCGCTCCCGTCCTGGAAACGGCCGAGGCGTCGCCCGCCGCCCGCCCCGTCGACCGCCCCGCCGTTCGCCCCGGGGACATCGCCGTGGTTGCCGCCTCCGGCGACCTGCCCGGCGCCGCCGACCAGGACGGCCTGTGGGCCCTGCTGCGCGCCGGCGGCCACGCCTTCACCGAGATCCCCGCCGACCGCTGGGACATCGACGCCCACTTCGGCCCGCGCGCCCCGCGCCAGACCGGCACCTACTGCCGCACCGGAGCCTTCCTCACCGGCATCGACCGCTTCGACCCGGCGTTCTTCGGCGTCTCCGTCCGCGAGGCCGAGGAACTGGACGTCCAGCAGAAGCTGCTGCTGGAGCACGCCTGGGCGGTGCGCGACGAGAGCGGCCTGGCCGACCGCCGCGACATCGGGGTGTTCGTCGGCGCCACCTACACCCACCACCGTGACGCCCAGGGCCTGGACAGCGTCGGCCCCTACAGCGCGCTCGGCTCCCTGAACGCCCTGCTGGCCAACCGGATCTCCTACGCCCTGGACCTGCGGGGCCCCTCGCAGACCGTCGACACGCTCTGCTCCTCCGCCCTCGTCGCCGTCCAGCAGGCGGTCGCCGCCCTGCGCGCCGGCCACTGCGGCGCCGCGATCGTCGCGGCCTGCCACGTCGGCCTGACCCCGTGGTACTACCGCAGCCTCAGCCAGCTGGGCGCCCTGTCCGAGGGCCTGCCCCGTCCGTTCGACGCCCGGGCCGACGGCTTCGTCCCGGGCGAGGGCGCGGTGGCCGTCATGCTCAAGCCGCTGGCCGACGCCGAGCGGGACGGCGACCGGGTCCTGGGCGTCATCCGCGGCGCGGCCGTCAACCACGGCGGCCGGGCCGGCGCCCTGCCGGTGCCGCGCAGCGAGGCCCAGACGGAGGTGATCCGGGCGGCCCTGGCGGACGCCGGGGTGGCCCCGGCGGAGATCACCCTGATCGAGGCGCACGGCACCGCCACCCAGCTGGGCGATCCGATCGAGACGGCCGCGCTGGCCGCCGTGTTCGGCGCCGACCCGGACCGCCGCGCCCCCTGCCACCTCGGCTCCGTCAAGGCCAACATCGGCCACCTGGAGCCGGCCGCCGGCCTGGCCGGCCTGCTCAAGGTGCTGCTCTGCCTGCGCCATCGGGAGATCCCGCCGCTGGCCGGCTTCGACACCCCGAGCGCCCAACTCGACCTGGCCGACGGGACGTTCGTCATCCCGACCGGGCCGGTGGAGTGGTCCGGGGAGGGGCCGCGCCGGGCCGGGATCAGCGCCTTCGGCATGGGCGGCACCAACGCGCACCTCGTGGTGGAGGAGTACCTGCCGCAGCCCGCCGACCGGACCGCCGCCCCGGGCGGGGCGCCCGAGGCGCTCGGCGAGCACCTGCTCGTGCTGTCCGGGCACACCCCCGAGGCCCTGGCCCACCGCGCCGCGGACGTGCTCCGCCTGCTGCGCGGCGACACCCCGACCGACCTCGCCGCGCTCTGCCGCTCGGCCGCCGTGGGACGCGACCACCGGCGCCACCGGCTGGCCGTCCTCGGCTCCACCGCCGGAGAGCTGGCCGCCGGGCTGGCCCGCCACCTGCGCGACGGGCAGGCGCAGGCCTTGCGCGGCGACGCGCCCCTGGACGGTGCCGCGACACCCGCCGACGAGGCCTTCCTCGACCTGGTCGCGCGGTTCACCGCCGTGAGCGCCGAGCGCCTGCGGGCCCGGCTGCCCCTGCCCGAGCAGCGGCTGAGCACCGCGCTGGCCCTGCACCACGTCGGCGGCGGAACCGTCGACTGGCGCGCCGTCCACCAGGGCGCGCCCGCCCGGCGCACCGACCTGCCGCCCTACCCCTTCCGGGCCCCCGCCGAGACCGCCCGCCGGCTGACCCGCGCCCACCGCGTCTTCGGCGAACCGACCGTGCCCGGCGCGCTGCCGCTGGCACTCGCCCTGCACCGGGCCCACCTCCTGCACCGGGCGGCCTTCCTCGGCCGGGGCACCGGCGAGGGCCCGCTCGGCAGCGACCTGGACGACCCGGCGCGCACCGGAGCGGCCACCTTCCGCCACGGCGGGCGGACCATCGCCCGCATCGAGCCGGCCGGCCCGGACACCGCACCCGCCCGCGCCCCCCGCGCGGCGGACCTCGACGCCCTGCGCGCCCGCCTCGGCCGCACCCTCGAACCGGACGGCCTGTACGCCTGGTTCGCGGCGAAGGGCATGGACCTCGACGCGCCGCTGCGCTCGCTCGCCGAGGTCCGCTACGGACCGGACCGCGTGCTCGCCCGCGTCGACCTGCCGGAGGCCGGGCCGCTGGAGCGGACGGTGGTCGCGCTGGACGCGGCCCTGCAGAGCATGGCCGTGCTCACCCTGGCGGACCCGTCCGCCGCCGCGGAGACGTACCTGCCGGAGTCCGTCCGGCGGGTCGAGCGGTGGGGCGACCCCGCCCGGACCGCCTACGTGCTGCTGGAGGCCGAGGACACCGGGACGGACCGGGTCCGCCGGGGCGACGCGACGCTGCTCGCCGCCGACGGCGCCGCGCTGGCCCGGCTCACCGGCGTCGAGTACCGGACGGCGCAGGGGCCGGGGGCGTCAGCCGAGACCGCTGCGGCTGAGACCGCTGCGGCCGGGACCGCCGCGGCCGGCTCCGAAGCGCCGGTGCCGGTCCGGACCGTGCCGGACGCGCACGGTGCGGCCGTCGAGGCCGCCGTCCTCGCCATCGTCCGGGACGCCTTCCGCGATCCGGCGATCACCGCGACCACCCCGCTCTCCACGGTCGGGCTCGACTCCCTGCTGGCGACGGCCGTCGCGGCGGACCTGGAGGCGGCCCACGGGTTGCGGCTGAGCCCCGGTGAGGTGCTGGAACACCCCGACTGCCGCTCCCTGGCGGCCTACCTGGCCGGGCAGTTCCCCGCCGTGCCGGTCGCCGGGCAGGGCGCTGACGGCACCGCTGAACCGGCGGAGGCGCCGGCCGTCACGGAGCCGGAGGCGGACTCGAAGGACATCGCCGTCATCGGCTTCGCCCTCGCGCTGCCCGGCGCCCGGGACGAGGACGCGCTCTGGTCGCTGCTCGCCGATGCGGGCAGCGCCCTCGGCCCGGCTCCCGCCCACCGCTGGAACGGCTCCGCGGCCGTGCGGACGGGCGACGTGGGCGGATTCCTCGACAACGTCGAGGAGTTCGACGCCCGGTTCTTCGACTTCTTCCCCAAGCAGGCCGAGGTCCTGGACCCCCAGGTCCGCTGGCTGCTGCGGACGACCTGGGAGGCGCTGGAGTCGGCCGGTCTGCCGCCGCGCGGCCTCGACCGCGACACCGGCGTGTTCGTGGGCGCCAGTTACCAGCACTACCGCGAGTACAACCTCGCGCCGGAGCTGGACGCCCACAGCGGCCTGGGCAACCACAACGCCTTCCTGGCCAACCGGCTGAGCCACTTCCTGGACCTGCGCGGTCCGAGCATGACGATCGACACCTTGTGCTCCTCCTCGCTGGTCGCCCTGCACACCGCCGTGCGCTCGCTGCGGGTGGGCGAGTGCGGGCAGGCGATCGTCGCCGGGGTGCGGGTCGGGCTGTCGCCGCTGCACTACACCGCGATGACCAGTCTGCGCGCACTCTCCCCGACCGGCCTGGTGCGGGCGTTCGACGCGACCGCCGACGGCTTCGTGCCGGGCGAGGGCGTGGTGTCGGTGGTGCTGAAACCGCTGGCGGCGGCGCTGCGCGACGGCGACCGGATCCGGGGCGTCATCCGCGGCAGCGCCGTCAACCACGGCGGCCGCACCAGCGGCCTGACGGTGCCGAGCAGTTCGGGACAGGAGGACGTGGTGGCCTCGGCGCTGCGCGAGGCGGGGGTGTCGCCCGAGTCGATCGGCCTGGTCGAGGCGCACGGCACCGGCACCAAGCTGGGTGACCCGATCGAGGTCGAGGGGCTGACCCGGGCCTGGCGCGAGCACACCGACCGCGCGCAGTTCTGCGCGCTCGGCTCGGTGAAGTCCAACATCGGGCACCTGGAGCCGGCCGCCGGACTGGCCGGCCTGGTCAAGGTCCTGCTCGCGATGGAACACGGCACGATCCCGCCCTCGTTGCACGTCCGGCGGCCCAACGACCATGTGACGTTCGAGAGTTCGCCGTTCTACCTGGCCGACCGCGCCCGCCCCTGGCCGCGCGGGGAGCAGGCCCGCCGGGCGGCCGTGAGCTCCTTCGGGATGGGAGGCGTCAACGCCCACGTCATCGTCGAGGAGCCGCCCGCCCTCCCCGTCCGCGCGCCGCTGCCGCCCGGCAGCCACCTGGTGCGGGTGACGGCCGCCGACGAGAACACCGTCCGCACCCTGGCCGCCGCCTACGCCCAGCGGTTCGAGGCGGTCCGCGACCCGTGGGAGACCGCCGACCTGTGTCGCACGGCCAACACCGGCCGCTCCCCGCAGGAATGGCGGACGGCCGTCCACGGCCGTGACGCCGCCGAACTCGCCACCGCCCTGCGCGCCGTCGCCGCCGGCCGGGTGCCCGTCACCCACGCCGACCAGGAACCGGCCGCCGCCGCCGAGCGGTCCGCGCTCGGTATCCCCGGGGCCCGCACCACTGACCTGCCGACCTACCCGTTCGCCCCGGACACCTACTGGCGGACCCGCACCGGCGAGCCCCGTACCGGTGAAGCCCCCCGGCTCACCGGCGCCCAGGCCCTGCGCACCGCGTGGCACTCCCAGGAGCCGGCCGCCGCGACGGCCGCCGCGACGGCCGCCCCGACGGTGGCCTCCGGGACCGTCCGGCTGGTCGGCGCCGACCGAGCCCTCGGGCAGCTGATCGAGGCCGAACTCCGTGCCCGCGGCGCGCGCCTGGCCGAGCCCGGCCGGGCCGCCGACACCGTCCTCATGATCGACGCCTCCGACGACGCCGACGGTGGCGACGGCGAGGAGCTGGGGCCCTTCTGGAAGGAACTCGGCGACCAGATCCGGGAGTTGCCGTCACACGGCCGCATCCTGTGGGCCGGCTGCCACAGCGCCGCCGTGCACCCCGGGGAGCGTGCCGCGCTGCGCCCGGTACGGGCCGCCGAGGCCGCGGCGGTGGCCGCCGCCTGCGCCGAGAGCCGGAGGTCCGGCGCGATCGTCCACCTGGACGCGGCCGATCCGGCCGAGGCGTGGGCCCGGCAACTCGCCGACGAGTACGCGGCCCTGGGCCACGGCCCGGACGCCCCGAACGGCGAGCACGGCGAGCACGGCGCTGCCACGGTCGTGGCGTACCGCGGCGGTGTCCGCTACGCCCCGCAGTCCGCCGACGCGGCGCCCGGGCCGAACTGCGGCCTGTCCGGGGACGGTTACCTGCTGGTCACCGGCGGGCTCGGTGCCGTCGGCCGACGCCTGGTCGCCCGGCTGATCGAGCGCGGCGCCCGCCGCATCGGCATCGTCGGCCGGTCCCCGCTCGACCCCGGGCGCTCCGCCGCGCTGCGCGAGCTGGCGGGCCCGGCGGAGGTGGCGTACCGGCCGTGCGACACGGCCGACGCCTCGGCGCTCGCGGCCGTCGCCGACGAACTGGGCGCCCGTTGGGGCCGGTTGCGCGGTGTGGTGCACGGAGCCGGCGGCGTCAACCCGTTCGGCGCGATGCACCGCCGCCCCTGGGGCGACGCCGCCCGGGTGCTGGCCCCGAAGGTCGCCGGTTCGCTGAACGCCGTCCGGCTCGCCCAGCAGCGCGGCGCGGACTTCGCCGTCCTGGTGTCCTCGATCGCCGGTGCCCAGGCCCGGGCCGGGCGCGGACTGGTCGACTACGCCCTCGCCAACGCCTACCAACTCGCCCTGGCCGAACGGGAGAACGGCACTGCCGGAACCACCGTCACGGCCCACGCCTGGCCGGACTGGACGGGGGTCGGCATGGCCGCGGACGCCTCCTTCGCCGCCGCCCACGCCATCGATGCCGGGGAGGCGGAGGCCGCCTTCCTCGACCACGCACTGACCGGCGGCGCCGTGCTCTTCCCCGGCCGCGCCACCGCCACCGCGCAGCCCGTACCGGCACCGACACTGGCACCGGAACCGGCCCCGATCCGCGTCGTCATCCCCGCCGCCGTCCCCGCGACGGTGCCCGCCGCCCCCGCGCCGGTCACCGGCCGGGACCGCACGGCAGCCCGCGAGGCCGTCCGCGCGGCGTTCGTCCAGGTCCTCGGCGAGGACCCCGGTGAGCGGGCCCTGCCCGGCCTCGGGCTCGACTCGCTGGCGATCGCCGAACTGGCCACCGCCCTGGAACGGCACACCGGACGCACCGTCGACCCGTCGCTGCTGATGCGCACCCGTACGGCCGACGACCTCGCCGCCGTGCTCGCCGCCGAGCTCGCGGTGACCGTCCCCGCCCAGCCTGGACCGGACCGCCCGGTCCCCGCCCCCGACGCCGACGGCCGCAGCACCGCGCTGCGGGCCCTGCTGCGGCCCCTGGTCGGCGCCGGACCGGGCCCGGTGACGCCGTGACCTCCACCGACCGCCCCACCGACCGCCCCTGCGACAGAACCACCGACAGACCCGCCGACGAAAGGACCAGCGTGGACCGCCCGGACCGCCGCATCGCCGTCATCGGCCTCGCGGTACGCCTCCCCGGCGCCGAGGACGCCGTCGACCTGGCGCACTTCCTGCACCAGGACGGCACCGAGGTCGGCGAGGTCCCGCCCGGCCGGTGGCGCCGCGAGCTCTACCTCGGCGACGGCCCCCACCAGGGCTCCCACCACCGCGGGGCGTTCCTGCTCGACCCCTACTCCTTCGACCACGCCGCCTTCGGCCTCAGCGCCGAGGACGCGCTCCACCTGGACCCGCAGCAGCGCACCATGCTGGAGGTCGGCGCCCGGGCCCTGGAGGACTCCGGCCAGCTCGGGGCCGGGCGGCGGAGGCTCAACGCGGGCGTCTTCATCGGCGCGCGGATGAACTCCTACGGCTTCGACCACGGCCGCGGCCTGGCCGCCCGGCTCCCCGAGGCCGCCCGCCCGGCGGCGCTGTGGGGGCGGTCGCAGAACTTCCTGGCGGCCTGGCTCTCCGACCGCCTCGACCTCTCGGGCCCGAGCCTGGTCGTCGACACGGCCTGCTCGTCCTCGCTGACGGCGCTCTGGCTCGCCTGCCAGAGCCTGACCGCCGACGCCTGCGACCTGGCCGTCGTCGGCGGCGTCGACCTGCTGATCGACCCGCTGACCTTCGTGCTGCTCTCCCGCACCGGAGCGCTGTCCCCGGACGGCCTCTGCCACACCTTCGACGGCCGGGCCAACGGCTACGTCCCGGGGGAGGGCGCCGTCGCGCTGGTCCTCAAGCCGATGGCGGCCGCGCTGGCCGACGGCGATCACGTCCTCGGCGCGATCAGCGCGAGCGCCGTCAACAACGACGGCGCCACCATGGGCGTCACCACGCCCAACCTGGACGCCCAGGTGGAGCTGCTGGACCGGGTCTACCGGAGCGTGGACCCGGCCACCGTCCAGTACGTCGAGGCGCACGGCACGGGCACCGCCATCGGGGACCCGATCGAGACCCGGGCGCTCACCGAGGTCTTCGGCCGGCACGGTGTGCCGCGCAACGCGGTGGCCCTGGGCTCGCTCAAGCGCCGCATCGGCCACCTCCACTCGGCCTCGGGCCTCGCCGCGCTCGCCAAGGTCCTCGTCCTGCTGCGCGAGGGCGTCATCCCGGCGGCGGGCGTGCCGGCGCCCAACCCGCGCCTGGGCCTGGACACCGGCCCCTTCCACCTGCCCATCGCCGCCGTCCCCTGGCCCGAGGCGCCGGTGCGCCGGGCCGCGGTGAGCGGCTTCGGCTTCGGCGGCACCAACGCCCACGTGGTCGCCGAGGCCGTCCCCGACTCCGTCCCGGAGCCTCACCCCCCGGCTCCGGGACGGGCCGTCCACGTCCTGCCGCTGTCCGCCGGCACCCCGTACGCGCTGCGCGAGCTCGCGGCGCAGTGGCTCGGCCTCCTGACGGTGGACCCGGCGGACCCGGCGGACGCCTGCGCCACGGCGCGACTGGCCCGGCCGCACCGCGCGGAGCGCACCGCCGTCACGGGCGCCGACGCCGCAGAACTGGCCGCCGCCCTGCGGACGTGGCTGCTGGGCGGCGCACCGGAGCCCCGGACGACCGTCCGGATCCGCCCGGTGGCGGCGCCGACCCCGCCCGCCTGGCTGGCCGCCCTGGACCGGACGCTGCCCGCCGTGCGGGAGGTGCTCGACCTCTTCGAGGCCGCGACCGGCACCGAACTGGCCTCGTTCTCGGGCGAGTTGCTCAGGATC
This sequence comes from Kitasatospora sp. NPDC059146, assembly GCF_042786665.1. Taxonomy (NCBI): domain Bacteria; kingdom Bacillati; phylum Actinomycetota; class Actinomycetes; order Kitasatosporales; family Streptomycetaceae; genus Kitasatospora; species Kitasatospora sp. NPDC059146. The sequence goes on from NZ_JBHZCY010000137.1 coordinate 13,052, forward strand.
AGCGAGGGCGTCGCGCTCGCGGTGGCGCTGCGCGGTCTCGGCCTGCCCGCCGAGGCGGTGGACCTGCCGGCGGGCTGGGAGGCCGTCCGGGAGTTCGCCTGGGGGAGCACGCCGCTGGAACAGGCGCTGGCCGACGTCCTGCGGCAGGAGGCCGACGCCGAGGCGGTGGCCGACCAAGGCGCGGACACGGCGGAGCTCTGCGCCCGGCTCGACCGGGCCCAGGGCGAGCAGGAGGTGGCCGGGACGCTCGCCGCGACCGTGGCCGAACTCTTCGCGGCGGGCCGGGAGATCGACTGGGCGGCCTTCCAGGGCGGGCGCGCCTGGCGCAAGCGCCCGCTGCCTGCGGCCCAGTCCACCGGCCCGGCCCTGGACCTGCGCGAACCGCTGCGCTCGGCCGAGCCGGGCACGCCCACCGTGCTGGACTCCGACGAGGGCGCCGCCGGCTACACCTTCTCCCGGGTCTTCGGCCCCGGCGAGGCCCCGATCGCCCAGCACGCGGTCTACCGGCGCACGATGCTGCCGGGCGTGGCCTGGTTCGACTTCCTGCGCGAGGGCGCGACCGTGCGCGGCGAGGCCTTCCACGGGCTCGGCGACGTCCTCTTCCACCGCCCGCTGATCCCCACGGCCGCCCGCCGGGTGGTGTGCCGGGTGGACGGCGAGGGCCGTTTCACCGTCCAGGACGGCGAGAGCGGCGAGCCGTTCGTCACCGGCCGCTACCTCGCGCGCCGGGCGCCGCAGCCCGCCGCCGTCCCGCTCGCCGCGCTCCTGGACACCTGCTCGGCCGAACTGCACGCCGGCTCGCGGCTGTACCGCTGGCTGCGCCGGATCGGCTACCACCACGGCCGCTACTACCGGAACATCTCCTGGGTGGCCGGCCTGCCCGACGGCGGCACGCTGGCCCGCATCGAGGGCGAGCGTCAGCGGGAGCTGAACCCCGGCGGGGTCGAGCTGTACCCCGGGCTGCTGGACAGCGTGACGATCGCCGCGATCGCGCCCGACAACCCGGTGTTCGGCGCCGCCGAGGCCTCGGCCTTCATCCCGCTCTCGGTCGGCCGACTGGAGGTCCACGGCCCGCTGGCGGAGGCGGCGTACGTCCGTACCGAGACCGCGTTCTGGAACGACGAGGCCTGCCGGGTCACCCAGACAGTCACCGACGCGGCGGGCCGGCCGCTGCTGGTGCTGGCGGACATCTCCTCCAAGCGGGTTCCCACGGCGGCCTTCGAGGAGCACCCGGAGCCGGCCGGGCGTCATTCGGACGACGCGGCACCCGAGGCCCGTCCGACGCCTGACGCCGCGTCGGCGCCCGCACTTGAGCCCGAGCCCGCGCCGGTGGCCGTACCGCAGTCGACCGCCCCGGCCCCCGCCCGTCCGGTGGACCCGGCCGTGCGGATCCTCGCCTGGTTCCTGGAGCTGACCGGGACCGCGGAGGCCGACGCCGACACCGAGTTCCTGTCCGCCGGATCCGACTCCGTCGGCCTGGTGTCGCTGAGCGAGCGGATCTCCCGGGAGCAGGGCCTCTCGCTCTACCCGACGGTGTTCTTCGAGTACCCCACCCCGCGCCGCTTCGCCGCCTTCCTGGCCGAGGAGGCCCCGGAGCTGGCCGCGACGCTGCCCGCCCCGACCGGCCCCGCCCCGACCGGCCCGGCCCCGGCCACCGACACGCCCGCCGCCGAACAGCACCGCCCCCGCCCCGCACCCGCTCGCCCCGCACCCGCTCGCCCCGCGCCCGCCGCCCCCGCCCGCGCCGCCACGGCGAACACCCCCCGCCCGCGCGACATCGCCGTCGTCGGCGCGGCCGTCCGGCTGCCCACCGCCGCCGGTCTGGCCGAGTTCGCCGAGCTGCTGCGCGAGGGCCGCGACACCGTCCGCCCGCTGCCCGCGGACCGCCGCCACCCGGGCGCCCCGGTCCCCGAGGCCTCGTTCCTCGACCGGGTGGACGGCTTCGACCCCGCGCCGTTCCGGATCTCGCCCCGGGAGGCGCCGCTGATCGACCCCCAGGCCCGGATCGTCTACGAGACGATCTGGGAGGCCCTGGAGGACGGCGGCCGCTCCGGCGCCCGGGCCGAGGGCGCCACCACCGGGCTGTGGATCGCCTACAGCCACGACCACTACCACGAGGAGCGGGTGCGCCACGGGGTCGCCGACGGGCGCGGGCTCGGCCTGGAGGCGATGATCGCCAACCGCCTCTCCTACCTGATGGACTGGCACGGCCCCAGCACCCTCGTCAACACCCTCTGCTCCTCCTCCCTGGTGGCCCTGCACACCGCCGTGCAGCACCTGCGCTCCGGGGACGTCGACACGGCGGTGATCGGCGCCGTGCACGCCGGGATCAGCCCCGAGTACTTCCGTTCCATGGGCGACCTGATGGCCCTGTCACCCCGGCACCGCTGCCGCTCCTTCGACGACGGCGCCGACGGCTTCGTGCCCGGCGAGGGCGCCGTCGCCGTGGTGCTGCGCCGGCACGCCGACGCCGAGCGGGACGGCGACCGGGTGCGCGGCCTGGTCCGGGGCACGGCGGTCAACCACGGCGGCCGCACCACCCGCTACTCCGCGCCCAGCCCGGCCGCCCAGCGCGACGTCGTCTCCGCGGCCCTGCGGGACGCCGAGGTCTCCCCGGAGACCATCGACCTGGTCGAGGCGCACGGCACCGGCACCCGGCTGGGCGACCCGATCGAGGTGGACGGGCTGACCCGGGCCTGGCGCGAGCACACCGACCGCGCGCAGTTCTGCGCGCTCGGCTCGGTGAAGTCCAACGTCGGCCACCTGGAGCCGGCCGCCGGGCTGACCGGCCTGGTCAAGGTCCTGCTGGGCCTGGAGCACGAGCAGCTGTGGCCGACCCTGCACGTCACCCGGCCCAACGACCACATCCGCTTCGAGTCCACCCCGTTCCACCTGGTCGACCGCGCCCGCCCCTGGCCGCGCGGCGAGCGCCCGCGCCGGGCCGCCGTCAGCGCCTTCGGCATGGGCGGGGTGAACGCCCATGTGATCGTCGAGGAGGCGCCGGCCGCCGCCGCCCCCGCTCCGCTCGCCCAGGACAGCCACCTGGTGCGCCTCGGCGCGGCGAGCGAACCGGCGCTGCGCGCCCTGGCCGCCGCCTACGCCGGGCAGGTGGCCGCCCTCCCGGCCACCGGCCTGGGCGACTTCGCCCGCACCGCGAACACCGCGCGGGCCGCGCACCGCCACCGCGCCCTCGTGCACGGCGGCACCCCCGCGGAGCTGGCCGCCCGGCTCGCCGCCGTCGCCGAGGGCGGCGCCCCGGCGGCCCGGCACAGCGGCGGCCCGGCCCGCACCGCGTTCCTGTTCACCGGTCAGGGCTCGCAGTACCCCGGCATGGGCGAGGGCCTGTACGCCACCGAGCCGGGCTTCCGCGCGGCGCTGGACGAGTGCGCCGCACTCCTCGCCCCGCACACCGACGTCCCGCTGCTCGACCTGCTCCACGGCGACGCCCGGCACCTGCTGGACGAGACCCGCTACGCCCAGATCGGCATCGTGAGCGTGCAGGTCGCCCTGGTGCGCTGGCTGGCGGCGGCGGGCGTACGGCCCGACGCGGTCGCCGGGCACAGCCTGGGCGAGCTGACCGCGGCGTGGGCGGCGGGCGTGCTCACCCTGCCCGACCTGCTGCGGCTGACCGCGCTGCGCGGCCGGCTGATGCAGGACCAGCCCCGGGGCGGGGCGATGGCGGTCGTGCACACCGACGCGGACACCCTCAGCGGCCTGCTCGCCCGCTACCCGGGCCTGGAACTCGCCGCCCACAACGCCCCGCGCCAGCACACCGTCAGCGGCCCGGCCGGGGCCGTCGAGCGGCTCCGGGCCGAGAGCACCGAGCGCGTGCAGCCGCTGACGGTCAGCCACGCCTTCCACAGCGCGCTGATGGACGGCGCGGTGGCCCCGTTCGCCGAGGCGGTGGCCGGCGTCCAACTCGCGCCGCCGGTCCTGCCGTTCGTCTCGACCCTCACCGGCACCTGGCACACCGCCGGGACGGCGACCGACCCGCAGTACTGGGCCCGGGCCATCCGCCGCCCGGTCCGCTTCGCCGAGGCGGCGGCCACCCTGGGCCAGGAGTCCCCGGACACGGTGTGGGAGATCGGCCCCCAGCCGCACCTGCTCCCGCTGGCCAGGGCCGCGCACACCGGCGACCACCCCGAGTGGATCGCCACCCTCCGGCGCGGCCGCGGCGACCAGGCCCAGCTGCACGCCGCCCTGGCGGCCCAGCACGACCGCACCGGCGCCGAACCGCGCTGGAGCGCCCTGCACGAGGGCAAGGGCCAGCGGATCACCACCCTCCCGACCTACCCCTTCCACCGGCAGCGGTACTGGATCACCGCGGCCGCACCGAACCCCGACGAGCACACCGAGCACACGAAGAGGGCCGAGCACCATGGCTAGCGAGTACGGACTCAAGCGACACTTCAACGGCGAGGCGGCCCGCCTGATCGGAGGCAGGATCCGCGCCGCCCACCCCGGCTTCGACGTCGAGGGCTACGCCGCCGAGGTCGAACGGCGCGTGCCGGGCAAGGAGTTGAAGGACCGCGTGCTGGTGCTGGCCGAGGGCCTGCGCACCCGGCTGCCCGACGGCTACCCCGCCGCCCTGCCCCTGCTGCTGACCACCCTCGGCGACGAACTCGCCGAGGGGGAGGGGATGTTCAACGCCAGCTGGTACCTGATGCCGGTGGCCAGGTTCGTCGAGGAGTACGGGCTCGACCACCCCGAGGCCTCCCTCGACGCCATCGAGGAGATCACCCGGCGGCACACCGGCGAGTACGCGATCCGGCCCTACCTGGAACAGCACCACGCACTGACGATGGAACGGGTCGCCGAGTGGGCGGCCAGCCCCAGCCACAACGTGCGGCGGCTGGCCAGCGAGGGCGTGCGCCCGCGGCTGCCCTGGGCCCGCACCCTGGGCGTCTTCGTCAAGGACCCGCGACCCGTCCTGGAGATCCTCGAACCGCTGCGCAGCGACCCCTCCGAGTACGTCCGCAAGTCCGTCGCGAACAACCTCAACGACATCTCCAAGGACAACCCGCAGCAGGCCCTCGACACCGCCCTGCGCTGGCTGGAGCAGAGCCGCACCCCCGAGACCGCCTGGATCGTCAAGCACGGCCTGCGGACCCTGGTGAAGAACGGCGACCAGCAGGCCCTGGCGGTGCTCGGCGCCACCGGCGGCGAACACGTCGAGGTGCCCCGGCTGAGCGTCACCCCGCACGAGGTGACCGTCGGGGACACCGTCGTGATCGAGCTGGACGTCGAGAACACCGACACCCGCGCCCACAGCGTGACCGTCGACTACGTCGTCCACCACGTCCGCAGGAACGGGCGCAGCATCCCCAAGGTCTTCAAGCTGACCACCCTGGAACTCGCCGCCGGCGAACGGCGCCGCCTGCGCAAGACCCACCCGGTCAAGGAGGTGCAGACCCGCAGCTACTACCCGGGCGAGCACCGGGTCGACATCCAGGTCAACGGCCTGGTGAAGGCCACCGAGCACTTCGGGCTGCGCACATGAGCGCGCCGGCGCTCGTCCTCGACGCGGCCAGTCCGGTGGTCGCCGACCACCGGATCGGCGAGCACCCCGTCCTCGCCGCCGCCGTCCAGGCGGACGCGCTGCTCCGCGCCCTGGACACCCGGAGCCCGGGCCGGTCCTGGACGCTGGAGCAGGTCGCCTTCCGCGCGCCGCTGCGGGTGGACGGCCCGCGCGTCGAACTGGCGGTGGTGACCGGCGAGGACGGGCAGTGCGCCGTACGCACCGACGGGCCCGACGGGCCGGTCGCGTACAGCACCGCCCGCGCCCACGGCGTCCCGCTGCCCCCGCCGCGCCACCTCGACACCGCCGCCCTGCGGGCCGGCTGCCCGGACGCCGTCCCGCTCGCCGAGCTGGACGCCTGGCGGCGCGCCAGCGGCATCGCCTACGGGCCCGCCTACCGGGTGGTCCGCTCCGCGCAGCGGGGGCCCGGCCGGATCGCGGCGGTGCTGCGCACGGCCGAGGACGACCCGCGCGCGGCGGCCTTCGTGCCGCCGCCGCTGCTCGACGGCGTGTTCCAGCTGCTCGGGCTGCTCGACGGGGGAGCGGCCGGGGCGTGCCTGCCCTGGTACGTCGGCCGGATCGCCGCCCGCCGCCGGATCACCGGGACGGTGCTGGCCCTGGTCGAGCTCGACCCGCCCGCACCGGGCGGCCCGGGCGGCGCGGTGCGCGGGCGGGCCACCGTCTGCAACCAGCAGGGCGAGGTGCTGCTGGAGCTGGACCGGATCACCCTCAAGGCCGCCACCGCCGGGCGCCCCGCGCCTGCGGGGCCGGCCGGGGCCGTCGAGCCCGTGGAGCCTGCCGGGCCCGCCGTCGGACTGATCGAGGCCCCCGGGTGGCGGCGGACCGACCCGGCCCCCGCGCCCCGGGCCGCCGACCGGGCCGTGCTGCTGATCGCCCCGCCGGACACCCCGCCGCCGCCCGGCCTCCCACCCGTCGCCCGCCTGACGCCCGGGGAACTGACACAGGAACGGATCGACGCCGTCCTCGCCGAGCACCCCGTGCACGAGGTGGTCTACGTGGCACCCCGGGGGACGGCGGGCGCGGACGGCGCGGCCCAGGCCCTCCAGGGCGTCTTCACCCTGGTGCGCCGCCTCGCCGCCCGGCCCCCGATGCCCGACCTGCTGATCGTCACCACGGCGGCCCACGACCTCACCGGGGCCCACGACCTCACCGGGGGCGAGCCCGTCGACCCCTTCGCGACCGCGCTGTGGGCGCTGGCCCGCACCCTGCGCGCGGAGCACCCGCGCACCACCGTGCGGCTGGTCGACCTGGCACCGGGCGAGGCCGCGCCGCCGCCCCGGTACACCGAGCCGGACCTGGCCCGGCGCTCCGGCACCTGGTACGCCCCGGTGATCGAACCCGACCGGTCCGCCGCGGCCCGGCCCCCGCGCCTGCGCGGCGGACGCTTCCTGGTCACCGGCGGCCTGGGCGGCATCGGCCTGCGGGTCGCCGAGTTCCTGGCCGAGGAGGGCTGCGCCCACCTCACCCTGGTCGGCCGCACCGCCCCGGCGGCCGGGGAGGTCCGGCAGCGCCTCGACCGGCTGGCCGCCCGGTGCGACCTGGAGACGGTGGCCGCCGACGTCCGCGACCTGCCCGAACGGCTGGCCGGCGCCGCGCGCTACGACGGCATCCTGCACGCCGCCGGAGTGCTGCGCGACGGCCTGGCCCGCGGTCTGACCCCGGTGCAGATCGGGGAGGTGTTCGACCCCAAGCTCGGCGGGGTGCACGCCCTCGCCGAGCTGGCGGCCCGGCACGACCCGCCCGGGTTCGTCGCGCTGTTCTCCTCCGTCGCCGCCGTGCGCGCCAACCTCGGCCAGAGCGCCTACGCCGCCGCCAACGGCTACCTGGACGGCTACGCGGCCCGCCGACGCGCCGCGGGCGAGCCCTGGTACAGCCTCGGCTGGGGCCTGTGGAACGTCGGCATGGGCGAGCACATCGCCGCCAGGGCCGCCGCCCACGGCGTCCCCGCCCTCACCCCGGACGACGGCGTCGCGCTGCTGCGCGCGGCCCTCCGCCGTCCACCCGCGCACTACGTCCTGACCGCCACCGCCCGAGCGAAGGGGGCACCCATGACCACCACCCTGACACCCACGAGCGAGCTGTGGCCGCCGCTCACCGCCGCCGTCCGGAAGATCCTGCTCGTCGACGACGTCGCCCGTGAGGACGACCTGCTGGAGCTGGGACTCGACTCGATGATGGCGGTCGAGCTGGCCGCGGCGCTGGCCGGCACCGGGCTCGACGTCGACCCGATGGTCTTCTTCGAGCACAGCGGTGTCGGCGCCCTGCTGGGCCACCTGGAGTCGCTGCCGCGCACGGCGGCGGCCGCCGACCGGCCGGCGCCCTCGCCCGCTCCCGCGCCTGCCCCCGCGCCCGTGCCCGAACCGGCAGTCGTCGCGGCTCCCGTCCCCGCGCCCGCTCCCGTCCGGGCGGGCGCCGACGTCTTCGTCCCCGAGTGGGACCGCTACCGGGACCCGGCACCGCACGCCGGGCCCGCACCCGTACGGAAGCCCGAGCCGCGCCCCGCGCCCGCCGCCCCCGCCGTCCGTGCGGAACCCGCCGTCCGTGCGGAACCCGCCGCCCGTACCGAACCCGTCCCGGCGCCGCGCACCCGGACGCCCCGGCGGACCCTGCCCGGCCGGCTGTCCGGCGCACCCGGCGGCAGCTTCCTGGAGCGCCGGATCGACGCGCTCTCCACCGAGGACCGTCAGATCGTCGCCAGGGACGAGTACTTCTACGAGCCGGTGATCGAACGCGCCGAGGGCGCCCGGATCAGGTTCGACGGCCGCTGGTTCCTCAACTTCGCCTCCTACAGCTACCTCGGGCTGATCGGCCACGACTACATCGACCAGCAGGTCCTGGACGCGGTGGAGCGCCACGGTACCGGCGCCCACGGTGTGCGGCTGCTGGCCGGCACCCTCCACCTGCACCGTGAACTGGAGCTGGCGATCGCCGACTTCCTCGGCGCCGAGGACGCCGTGGTGTTCTCCAGCGGGTACATGGCCAACGTCGCCACCGTGGGCGCCCTGGTCGGCGCGGGCGACGTGGTCATCGGCGACGTCTACAACCACGCCAGCATCCTCGACGGCTACCGGCTCTCCGGCGCCGAGGTGATCACCTACGCCCACAACGACCTGGCCGACCTGGAACGCGCCCTGCGGAAGGCGGGCGACCGGGGCCGCCTGGTGGTCACCGACGCCGTGTTCAGCATGGACGGCGACATCGCCGACCTGCCCGGCATCGTCGAGCTGTGCGAGCGCTACGACGCCCCGCTGATGGTCGACGAGGCGCACAGCCTCGGCGTCCTCGGCGACACCGGACGCGGCATCACCGAGCACTTCGGCCTCGACCCGGCCCGGATCGACGTCAAGATGGGCACCCTGTCCAAGACCGTGCCCAGTGCGGGCGGTTACGTCGCCGGTTCGCGCGACCTGGTCTTCGCGCTCAAGAACAACGCCCGCGGCTGGATGTTCTCCGCCGCCGCGACCCCGGCCCAGGTCGCCGCCGCCAAGGCCGCGATCGAGGTGATGGCCGCGGCCCCCGAACTCACCCGCGACCTGCGCGCCCGCACCACCCGCTACCGCGAGCAGCTGCGCGCCCTCGGCTTCGACACCCTGCACAGCGAGACCCCGGTGGTGCCGGTGATCTGCCGCAGCGCCGAACAGGCGGGCGCGATGGCCCGGTTGTGCCAGCGCGACGGGCTGTTCGTGCAGCCGATCGTCTACCCGGCGGTGCCGCGGACGCTGCCCCGGCTGCGCACGATCGTCAACCTCGCCCACTCCGAGGCCGACCTGGACGAGGCGCTCGCCGTGCTGGCGCGCGCCGGCCGGGCCTGCGGCCTCATCCCCTGACCGACCCGGACCCGGAGACTCCCTGGCCGACCCGGATCCCCTGACCCACCCGTCCGCACATCCGCGCACCGCATCCCGGAGGGGAGCACCGCATGACCGCCGCACCCGACACCGAGGCGTTCTTCTCGGCCGTCCTGAAGGCCATCGCCGTCACCCGCAACCACGCCACCGACCCGCAGGAGCACACCCGGGGCGTGGTCGAGCCGGCCGCTCGCATCCGTGCCGCCGAGGAGCGGATCGGCGCCGGCCCGATCAGCCCCGCCGAGGCCGGCGAGGTGCTGGACCTGCTGGAGACCACCTTCCGCACCAAGCGCACCCCCGACGAGGAGCGCGAGCACTACCTGGCGTACATCGAGAGGGTCTCCGGCGTGCGCCGGGCCCCGCTGGGTGCGTCCGCCGCGTGAGCCTTCCCGAACTCGCCTGGTACAGCCACGAGCTGTGCTTCTGGCACGACCCCGGGCCCGGTGCCGGCTACCTGCCGGTGGGGCCCGGGATCGAGCCGCTGCGACAGTTCGCCGTCGACCCGGACCTGCGCCGGGCGGAGGGCCTGGTGCGGGCGGCCGGCGTCCTGGAGCGGTTCACCGCCGTGACCCCGACGCCCGCCACCGACGAGGACCTGCTGCTGGTGCACACCCCGGAGCACCTCGAACGCGTCGAGGCCGCCTCGGCGGCCGGCGCGGGCGACGCCGGGGTGTACGCACCCGTCAACTACCACAGCGCGCGGGCCGCCCGGCTCGCCGCCGGGGCCTGCGCCCAGGCCGTCACGGCCGTCCTGGACGGCCGGTTCCGCCGGGCCTACTGCCTGGTGCGCCCGCCCGGCCACCACGCGGAACCGGACCGGGCTATGGCGCTGTGCCTCTACAACAACCTGGCGGTCGCGGCCCGCACCGCGCGGCGGCACGGCGCGCGCCGGGTGCTGGTCCTGGACTGGGACGTCCACCACGGCAACGGCCTGCAACGGGTCTTCTACGAGGACCCGGACGTGCTGTACGTCTCGGTCCACCAGGACGGGCTGTTCCCGGCGGCGTCCGGCCTGGTCCTGGAGACCGGCGCGGGCGCGGGCGCCGGCACCACGCTCAACGTGCCGCTGCCCGCGGGCTCCGGGCACGAGGCCTACCTCGCCGTGGTGGAGCAGCTGGTGGCGCCCGCCGCCCGGTCCTTCCGCCCCGACCTGATCCTGGTCGCGGCCGGGGTCGACGCGGGCGGGCACGACCCGATGGGCCGGATGCTGTGCACCAGCCGCACCTTCCACGCCATGACCGCGGCCCTGTGCGGACTGGCCGACGAACTGGCGGACGGGCGGATCGTCCTGGCCCACGAGGGCGGCTACTCGGCGTGGTACCAGCCGACGCTGGTGCTGGCGACGGCCTGCGCGGTCGCCGGGCTGCCGGCCCCCGACGACCCGTTCCTGCACTCCCTGGAACACCTGCCCGGCCAGCGCCTGCAACCCCACCAGCGGCGGGTGGTCGACCACCTGCGCGCCCACCACCCGCTGTTCGCGGGCCGCTCGGGCCCGGCCGGCCCGCGGGCGCGGGGGGCCGGCGATGGGTGACTGGTGGACGCGCCTGGGAGCGCCGGCCAAGGGCGCCGGGCCGCGCCCGCGCCGACGGGTGGTGGCGCTGCCGCACGCCGGCGGCTGGCCGTCCGCCTTCCGCGGCTGGCGGGAGGTGCTGCCCGCGGACGTCGAACTCCTGGTGGCCCAGCTGCCGGGCCGCGGCGTGCGGCTCGGCGAGGCACCACCGACCAGGGTCGAGCCGCTGGTCGAGCCGCTGGTCCGGGAGCTGGCCGACCTCACCGGGGCGGATCCGCTGCCGTACACGGTGGTCGGGCACAGCTTCGGCAGCATCCTCGGGTACGAGCTCACCCGGGCGATGGAGCACAAGGGCCTGCCGCCCGAACTGCTCGCCGTCTCGGCCCGCCAGCCGCCGTGCTTCGGCGGCGGGCCGCCGTCCGCCCGCGACCGCACCGACGCCCAACTCCTCGCCCACCTCCAGGAGATCGGCGGCATCGCGCCGGGGCTGCTGGCCCGCGCCGACCTCCTCGGGCCGGCGCTGCGCGCCATCCGGGCCGACCTGGAGGCGATGGAGGCCCATGAGCGGCCGCTGACCGGCACGGCCGTGCCGATCCTCGCCCTCGGCGCGACGGACGACCCGGTCGTCCTCGCGGAGCGCCTGCACCTGTGGTCGCTGGAGACCACCGCGGGCTTCCGCCGACTGATGTTCACCGGCGGCCACTTCTACCTGTACGACCACGCCAACGCGCTGGCCGTCGCCCGGCACCTGGTCGCTCCGACCCCGCCGGGCCCCTCACGACCGCTCCACCGACCGCCCCACGGGGCGGAACCCCCGTACACCCCCGGACTTCCGGAAAGGAACCCCGTTGAGCACCACCGCCGACTCCCCCCAGCAGGCCGGTCCACGCCAGTGGCTGGGGCTGGCCGTACTGGCGCTGCCCACCCTCCTGCTCTCCATCGACGTGAGCGTGCTGCACCTGGCCGTACCGCACATCAGTGAGGCCCTGGCCCCCTCGGCCTCCCAGATGCTGTGGATCATCGACATCTACGGCTTCCTGATCGCCGGCTTCCTGGTCACCATGGGCACCCTCGGCGACCGCATCGGCCGGCGCCGACTGCTGCTGATCGGCGCGGCCGCCTTCGGGGTGGCCTCGGTGGTCGCCGCCTGGACC
>NZ_JBHZCY010000138.1:0-24873 GCF_042786665.1 Kitasatospora sp. NPDC059146
AACCAAAGCCCCGCGCAGCGGCCCCCACCCCCCACACAAAGAGGGCGCCCCCTCCCCGACCCGAAGGTCGAAAAGGGGACGCCCTCAAAGAGCCCGGCTACAACCTCAGTTGTCGCCGTCCTCGTCGATCAGGAAGCCCCGCATCGGCGCCGGAGCCTGCTGCATCGGCTGCGGCGGCTGCGGCCGCACGGCCGCCATCGGCTGGGTCATCCCGGCCGGCTGCATCTGCGGCGCACCGGTGTTCCCACCCTGCTGCCCGCCGAAGCTCGGCGCCGGCGGGTTCCCACCGAAGGAGCTCTGCCCCCCGAACGACGGCGAGTTGCCACCGAACGACGGCTGGTTCCCACCGAACGACGGCGCGGAGCCCATCGACCCGGCACCGGCCGGAGCCATCGACGACGCCGCCGGCGGCAGCGACGCGGTGGCGGGGATCCGCGGCGGGGCGAGCGAGTCGTCGGCCTGCGACTCCAGCTGGCGCAGCTGGGTCTCCAGGTACGACTTCAGTCGCGTGCGGTACTCGCGCTCGAACGCCCGCAGGTCCTCGACCTTGCGCTCCAGCGTGGCCCGCGCGGACTCCAGCGACCCCATCGCGACGCGGTGCTTCTCCTGCGCGTCCCGCTCCAGGGCGTCGGCCTTGGCCCGGGCGTCGCGCTCCAGACCCTCGGCCCGGCTGCGCGCCTCGCCGACGATCTTGTTGGCCTCGGAGCGGGCCTCGGAGATCGCCTGGTCGGCGGTCTGCTGGGCGAGCGCCAGCACACGGGCGGCGCTGTCACCGCCCGGGCCCTGCTGCTGCTGCATCGGGCCGCCGAGCGGGCCGCCCATCGGCTGCATCTGCTGCTGGCCCATGCCCTGGCCCATCGGCTGCATCTGCTGCTGCTGGCCCATGCCCTGGCCCATCGGGTTGCCCATCTGCTGCGGGCCACCGGGACCGCCCATGGGCTGGAGCATCTGACCGCCCATCGGCTGGACCAGCTGCTGCTGGCCGCCCATGGTCTGGCCCATCTGCTGGGGACCGCCGGGGCCCATCCCGCCACCCGGGCCGGCCGGGAGCTGCGGCGCACCGGACGGCAGGCCGAGGGGCTGGTTGCCCATCTGCTGCTGCTGCGGACCACCCGGGCCCATCTGCTGCGGACCGCCCGGACCCATCTGCTGCGGACCGCCGGGGCCCATCTGCTGCGGGCCGCCCGGACCCTGCTGGCCGGGGACCGGCGGGCCGGATATGGCGGCCGGGACGGGAGCGGCCGGACGCTGGGCGTCCTGCGGCGGCTCCTTCCGCATGTTGGCCTGGTTCTGCGCGGCGGCACGAGTCGCGGCGGCCAGCTTGGCCCGCAGGTCCTCGTTCTCCCGGAGGAGGCGGGTCAGCTCCGCCTCGACCTCGTCGAGGAAGGCATCGACCTCGTCCTCGTCATAGCCTTCACGCAGGCGGACGGTCGTGAACTGCTTGTTCCGAACGTCCTCGGGGGTCAATGGCATCTCTTCACCTCAACGTGATCGTCGGCACACCGGCATCCTGTCGCATCGCTCACCTACGACTAGGGGTGCACAAGCGAGATCAGGACATACACAATGATCATCAGTACGAAGAAGGACAGGTCGAGCGCCACGCCCCCGAAACGCAACGGCGGAATGAACCGCCGAAGAAGCTTGAGCGGCGGATCCGTGACAGTGTACGTGGCCTCCAGGACCAGGACCATGGCCTTGCCCGGCCGCCACGAACGCGCGAACTGGAAGACCCAGTCCATGACCAGTCGCACGAGCAGAAACACCAGGAAGACGGTCAGGGCGTAGTAGAGCACCGCCCACACGATGTCCATCGCGTTTTCCCTCTCCCCGGTTCCGGGCCCTGGGGCCCACCGCTCGTCACCTGTCGCCAACCACTGTTGATCAGATCCACACGTAAAGTCGTGGCCGGGTCAGCTCTGGTTGAAGAACCCACCCTCGGCGATCCGAGCCTTGTCCTCCGCCGTGACATCGACGTTAGCAGGCGACAGCAGGAACACCTTCTGTGTCACGCGCTCGATACTGCCGTGCAGACCGAAGACGAGTCCAGCGGCGAAGTCTACGAGCCGCTTGGCATCCGTGTCGTCCATCTCGGTCAGATTCATGATCACGGGGGTCCCGCCGCGGAACTGTTCCCCGATGGTACGGGCCTCGTTGTAGGTCCGGGGGTGCAGCGTGGTGATGCGGTAGGGCTCTCGTTCGTTCACGACCTTGGGCATGATCACCGGGGCGCTCTTCTCCAGGTTGTGGCGGCGTTCGGGTGTGATGGACGACACGGGGGCCATCCTCGGGGTCTCCTGCCGGATCGGCACCGCGGCCGGGACCGGCTGCGGGGTGATCGAGGAGACCGGGGCGGGCGCGGGGGCGGCTGCCGGCCGGGGGATGTCCTCGGTCCGCTGCCCCGTGCGGATCGGCTCGGGGTCCGCGTCGTAGTCGTCGTCGGGGTCGTACCCCTGGCCGTCGTACGTCTCGTCCTCCACGAGGCCGAGGTAGACCGCCATCTTGCGCATTGCGCCGGCCATGCTCCTGTCTCCTCCGCTTGTGGTGGACCGTCCCCGGTGGCCGGGCCACAGAGGGCCCCGCCCGCGGATTTCCGCGATCCCCCACGACGGCGCGTCAGGTCGACAACCTGTCAGAGTACGTGGAGTGGGGGCCGCGGAGCTGCGATCCACGGTTGGCTAGCACTTCGGAAAGCTGCTAGCTTCTGTCCTATTTTGTCCTGCAGTCTGATCTACTACCCGGTGACGTTACCCGAGGGGTGACCTCACTCCGAGTACCGCCGTTCCGACGCGTACATGTGTCGCTCCGGCGGCAATCGCCTGCTCAAGGTCGCCGCTCATGCCTGCGGAGACCATGGTGGCAGCCGGATGGGCCGCCCGTACGGCGGTTGCGATTTCCGCCAGCCGCTCGAAGGCCCGGACCGGGTCGCCGGCCAGCGGACCGGCCAGCGGAGCGACCGTCATCACACCGTCCAAGCGAAGCCCGGGCGTGTCGGCGATCGCGTCGGTGAGTTCGGCGACGTCCTCGGGTGCGACCCCGGCCCGGTGCGCGCCCTCCCCGTGCTCCTTGTCCAGTGCCACCTGCACCAGGCAGCCCAGTTCCGGGCGTTCGGACTTGAGCACGGCCGCCGAGAGCGACTCGACGAGCCGCAGCCGGTCCACCGAGTGCACGTGGTTCGCGTAGCGGACCACGGAGCGGACCTTGTTGGTCTGGAGCTGGCCGACGAAGTGCCAGCTGAGAGGAAGGTTTCTGCACTGCTCCGCCTTGGGAGCGGCGTCCTGGTCGCGGTTCTCCGCGACGTCCGTCACACCCAGTCCGGCCAGCAGCGCGCTGTCCTCGGCCGGGTAGGTCTTGGTGACGACGATCAGGCTGACGTCCTCGCGCGGGCGTCCGGCGGCCGCACAGGCGTCCGCGATCCGGCGCTCGACCACGTCGAGGTTGGCCCCGAGCTGCTCGTACCGGGCCCGCTGGCCCTCCGTCAGGGCCTCCGAGAACTGCCCGCTGCCCGGGAACGGCCCGTAGATGTCGTTCGTCATCAGTGATCAGAGTCCAACCAGACGTAGCTCGCGAGCCGACCCGTGCGCTGCTCGCGGCGATAGGAGAAGTGATCGGCGGATTCGAGGGTGCAGACCGGTGAGCGCACCAGTTCGGTGACCCCGGCCGCGGCCAGTTGGGCGGCGACCCCCTCCGGCACGTCCAGCGCCGGGGTTCCCCACGAAGTCTCGGCGAAGGCCGCCGGGACGACCTCGGCGACCTCGGCGCGCAGCCCGGGCGGCACCTCGTAGCAGCGGCCGCAGACCGCGGGGCCGGTGGCGGCGGTGATCCGCGCCGGTTCGGCCCCCAGTTCGACCATCGCCCGCACGACCGCGGGCACCACTCCGGCCGCCAGCCCGGGCCGGCCCGCGTGGGCCGCGCCCACCACGCCCGCCACCGGGTCGGCCAGCAGCACCGGGGTGCAGTCCGCGGTCAGCACCGCGAGCACGAGCGGGCGGTCGGTGACCACCGCGTCCACCGTCGGGGCCTGCCCGAGCGGCTGGCGCTGCGTCACCACGGCGACCTCGGCGCCGTGCACCTGGTTCATCCAGACCACGTCGGCCGGGTCGAGCCCCAGCTCCCGGGCCGCGACGGCCCGGTTCTCCCGGACCGCCTCCGGGTCGTCGCCCACCGCGCCGCCGAGGTTCAGCTCCCCGTACGGCGAAGTGCTCACCCCGCCCCACCGATCGGTGAAGGCGAAGTGAGCACCAGCGCGAACCGCGTGATCGATCACTTAAGGAAGTCCGGCACGTCGAGTTCCTCGGCCGGGCTCTCCACGAAGGGCTGGCGGGCGGGCTGCACCTGCGGCGGCACCGGGGCGGCGGCGGTCGTGGTGGCCGAGGTCTCGGCCGAACGCGACGGGGCGGCCGCGGCCTCCCCCTCCGAACGGGACGTCACCGAGCCGATGGTCCCGTAGGACGGACGGCCGACCGGGCGCTCCGGAGCGGCCGGCGGGGTCGCCGGAGCGGCGGGGGTGGTGGACTTCACCACCGGGTCGCGGACGATCGCCGGCGGCTGGCCGCCGTCGAAGCCGGCCGCGATGACGGTGACCCGCACCTCGTCGCCGAGCGCGTCGTCGATGACCGCACCGAAGATGATGTTGGCCTCGGGGTGGGCGGCCTCGCTGACCAGCTGGGCCGACTCGTTGATCTCGAACAGGCCGAGGTCGGAGCCGCCCGAGATGGACAGCAGCACGCCGCGGGCGCCGTCGATCGAGGCCTCCAGCAGCGGCGAGGAGATCGCCATCACGGCGGCGGCCTTGGCGCGGTCCTCACCACGGGCCGAACCGATGCCCATGAGCGCCGAACCGGCCTCCGACATGACGGACTTGACGTCGGCGAAGTCGAGGTTGATCAGGCCCGGGGTGGTGATCAGGTCGGTGATGCCCTGGACACCGGAGAGCAGGACCTGGTCGGCCGAGCGGAACGCGTCGAGCACGCTGACCTGGCGGTCCGAGATGGACAGCAGCCGGTCGTTGGGGATCACGATGAGGGTGTCGACCTCTTCGCGCAGGGAGGCGATGCCGTCCTCGGCCTGGTTGGCCCGGCGGCGGCCCTCGAAGGTGAACGGACGGGTGACCACGCCGATGGTCAGGGCGCCCAGCGAGCGGGCGATGTTGGCGACGACGGGCGCGCCGCCCGTGCCCGTGCCACCGCCCTCGCCGGCGGTGACGAAGACCATGTCGGCCCCCTTGAGGACCTCCTCGATCTCCTCGCGGTGGTCCTCGGCGGCCTTGCGGCCGACCTCGGGGTTGGCGCCGGCGCCGAGGCCCCGGGTGAGTTCACGGCCCACATCGAGCTTGACGTCGGCGTCGCTCATGAGGAGGGCCTGCGCATCGGTGTTGATCGCGATGAACTCGACGCCCTTGAGACCGACCTCGATCATCCGGTTGATGGCGTTGACACCACCGCCGCCGATTCCGACGACCTTGATGACTGCGAGGTAGTTCTGCGGTGCTGCCACGTCGAAGGCCTCTCGCCTCGAATTTCCGGGTCGACCCGCCCCGACGGGGGGCCGTGTCGACGGATGTCGATGGGTAGGGAGCCTGGTTTCTGACTGAATGTCCGAAATGCCGACCGCCGACCCCAACCCTAAACTTGACCTTTAGGGTTAGTTCTGTGCCCCCGTCACATCACCAATGGACACAGTCTGGTGACACAGGACACTAGGTGGCTCCGGGCACGCGTTTCAACGAACACGCCGAGCTTCCCTTTTTCTTTTGAGCCTATGTGATCATCGGCCGGCAATGGAAACCGGGGGTGACCACCAAGGGTCGGGCCGACACTCCGCAGCGTCAACCCCTCCCTCCGGCACAGAATCTAGCGGATCAGCCGGACACCGCCGGCGCCTCCGGCGCCGTCACGTCGAAGTTGGTGCCCTTCTGCTTCATCAGTGCGAGCAGCACCCGGGCCTTCCGGTCGGTCTGCTCCGGGCTCCCCCAGCGCACCGTCGCACCCCCGCTGAGCTGCAGTTCGATGTCGTCGTAGGAGTGCACCAGGACCGATCCGGCCCGCTTGGCGATCTCCGGCGGGAGTCCGGCGGCCACCGCCACCGCACCCTGCACCAACTGTCCCCGGGAGATCACCCCGTCCACGTCCTTCGCAGGCTGACTGAGCCGCAGTTCCACCACCGGCACGCCCGCCGGCGGGGCCGCCTCGGTGGCGAAGCTCACGCCTGCGGCGTCCACCTGGGTGAACTGACCGTCATCCCCCTTGACGGCGGCGGCCGCCGTCCGCTGCACCACCTTGACCTGCAGGGTGTGCGGCCAGCCCCGCCAGACCTCGGCCTTCGCCACCCGGGGGAGCGCCTCCACCCGCCGGCGGACGCCGTCCAGGTCGACCCGGGCCAGCGGGCCGTCGGCGACCCCGCCGACGGCCGCGCGGACCTGGTCCGGCGTCAGCTTCTCGTCCGCGGCACCCTGGACGGCGACGTCGCGCACGTCCAGCAGCGAGGAGAAGAACACCACCCAGGCCAGCGCGCCCAGCACCGCGGCGCCGAGCGCGCTCAGCACCACGACGCCCCGCCGGGAGAGCCGGAGGCGGGGAGCGGACTCCTCGTCCCCGAACTCGTCCTCCTCGTGGGAGCGCCCCCGGCCGGCGGCCGGGGGCGAGCCGGCGGGCCGGCCGTCAACCACGACGGCGACCGCCCCGGTGGGCCTGGATCGCCTCGTACACCATGCCGACCAGCAGGTCGTCCGCGTCCCGGCGGCCGAACTCGGCGGCGGCCCGGCTCATGTCCCACAGCCGCTGCGGGTCGGTGAGCACCGGCAGCACGTTCTGCAGCACCCAGTCCGAGGTCAGCTCGGCGTCGTCCACCAGCAGACCGCCGCCGGCCTTGACCATCGGCTGGGCGTTCAGCCGCTGCTCGCCGTTGCCGATCGGCAGCGGCACGAAGGCGGCGGGCAGGCCGACCGCGGCCAGCTCGGCGACGGTCATCGCGCCGGCCCGGCAGAGCATCAGGTCGGCGGCCGCGTAGGCGAGGTCCATCCGGTCGATGTACGGCACCGGGCGGTACGGCGGCATCCCGGGGACGTCGGCGACCTGCGGCAGCTCGTTCTTCGGGCCGACCGCGTGCAGGATCTGCACGCCGTACTGCTGCAGCCGCGGGGCGATCGCGGTGATCGTCTCGTTGAGCCGGCGCGCGCCCTGGGAGCCGCCGGAGACCAGCAGGGTGGGCAGCCGCTGGTCGAGGCCGAAGTACTGGCGGGCCTCCGGCCGGGTGGCGTTGCGGTCCAGGGTGGCGATGGTCCGGCGCAGCGGGATGCCGATGTACCGGGAGTCGCGCAGCTTGCTGTCCGGGGTGGAGACCGCGACGAAGTCGGTGTAGCGGGCGCCGATCTTGTTGGCCAGGCCGGGGCGGGCGTTGGCCTCGTGCACCACGATCGGCACGCCGGCCCGCTTGGCGGCCAGGTAGGCGGGCATCGCGACGTAGCCGCCGAAGCCGACCACGGCGTCCGCGTTGACCCGCTCGATGATCTCCTGGGCGGCCCGCACGGTGCCGCGCAGCCGGCCGGGGACGGTGATCAGCTCGGGGGTGGGCTTGCGGGGCAGCGGCACGGCCGGGATGAGCTCCAGCTGGTAGCCGCGCTCGGGTACCAGTCGGGTCTCCAACCCCTTCTCGGTGCCCAGGGCGGTGATCCCGATGGACGGGTCGTGCCTGCGGAGTGCGTCCGCGAGGGCCAGGGCCGGCTCGATGTGACCGGCGGTCCCCCCGCCGGCGAGTACGACATGCACCGAAATTCACCGCTCCCTGCGTGCCGGTCCGGGGACCGGGCGCGCTGTGGTTCGTCGTCGTGGCAGCACCCGGGCCAGTCGCTTCCTGATCCGGGAGTTCTTGTTCCGGGCGGCCAGGGCCGCCTTCGCGCCCGAGGAGCTGCGTGCCAGGCACAGCAGCACCCCGATCGCGGACATGGCCGACAGCATGGCGGAACCGCCGTAGGAGAACAGCGGGAGCGGGACGCCCGCGATGGGCAGCAGTCCCAGCGCCGACCCCAGGTTGATCATGGCCTGCGCCATGATCCAGGTGGTGGCGGCTCCCGCGGCGTACCTGACGAAGGGGTCCTTCGTACCGATGGCCACACGGATACCCGCGTAGCCTAGTGCCGCGAAGAGGCCGATCACCGACAGCGTCCCCACCAGACCGAGTTCCTCGCCGGTCGCGGCGAAGATGAAGTCGGTGTGCGCCTCCGGCAGCTGGCCCCACTTCTCCACGCCGGCGCCGAGGCCGGTGCCGAAGCCGCCGCCGAGCGCGAACGAGTAGACGCCGTGCAGCGCCTGGAAGCAGGCGCCGTCCGGATCCAGCTTGGTGACGCCGATGCAGCCCAGGCGCTCGGCCCGGTGCGGCACGGTGATCACCAGGGCGGTGCAGACCACGACCGCCACCCCGAGGGTGGCCACGAACAGCCGCAGCGGTGCGCCGACCATCCAGAGCAGCGCGAACACCATGGCCACCAGGATCATCGAGGTGCCCATGTCACCGCCGATCATGATCAGCGCGAGCAGCAGCAGGGCGCCGGGCACCAGCGGGACCAGCAGGTGCTTCCAGGTGGTGAGGGTGCCGGCCTTCTGCTTGCGGGCGAGCAGGTCGGCGCCCCAGAGGACCAGCGCGAGCTTGGCGAACTCGGAGGGCTGGAACTGGAAGAACCCGAAGTCCAGCCAGTTCTGGTTGCCGTTGATCCGCACCCCGATGCCGGGCACCGCGACCAGCGCGAGGGCGCCGATCACCCCGAACATCACCGGGTAGACGATCACCCGCAGCACCGCCACCGGGACGGAGGCGAAGCCGGCCAGCAGGACCAGCCCGAGGATGGCCGCGATCAGCTGCTTGAGGAAGTAGTACTGCGCGGTGTGGTGCTGGTTCAGCGCCAGGATCTGCGAGGCCGAGAAGACCATCATCAGGCCGAGCACGACCAGCAGCAGGGTCGTGCCGACGATCAGCAGGTACGGCGTGAGCGGCCGGTCCAGCCAGTAGCGGACGCGGGCCCGGAAGGCCTGCAACCGCCCCAGCGGACCGGCCGACTTGTACTTGGTCGTGGTGGCGGAGATCACTCGCCACGGCTCGGCGGTGTCCTGCTTCGTGCCGCCGGAATCCGCCCTGCCCTGCCCCGCCACTGCCCGCTCCCACTCTCTGAGGCCCGTTCGCCTCCGGGCCGCCCCGACCCGGCGCCGACGGTCGTCGGCGCGGCCCTTCGGCCCGGTCTCCAGGGGCCCGACTACGCGCCCGCCAGCTCCCGGACGGCCGCCGCGAACAGGTCGCCGCGCTCGCCGTAGTTGGTGAACATGTCCATCGAGGCGCAGGCCGGGGCCAGCAGCACCGTGTCACCCGATCGGGCGAGCGTCGCGGCCGTTCGAACGGCCTCGGTCATCGCCACCGCGCCAGTCTGGCCCTCGGCCGCCTCGATCACCGGCACATCCGGAGCGTGTCGCTCCAGCGCCGCGCGGATCAGCGCCCGGTCCTGCCCGATCAGCACGACCGCGCGCAGCCGCTCGGCCGCGCCCTGGACCAGGTCGTCGAAGGTCGCGCCCTTGGCCAGTCCCCCGGCGATCCAGACGATCGGCCGGTAGGCGGCCAGCGAGGCCGCCGCGGCGTGGGTGTTGGTGGCCTTGGAGTCGTCGATGTACGTGACCTCGCGGACCGTACCGACCTCGGCGATCCGGTGGGCGTCCGGGCGGAAGGCCCGCAGGCCCTCCCGGACGGCCTTCGGGTCGACCCCGTACGACCGGGCCAGCGCCGCCGCGGCCAGCGCGTTGGCGATGTTGTGCGGGGCCGGCGGGTTGACGTCCTCGACGGCGCCCAGCTCGGCCGCGTTCTTGGCCCGGTCCTCGACGAAGGCACGGTCCACCAGCAGTCCGTCCACCACGCCGAAGTTCGACGGGCTCGGCGCGCCGAGGCCGAAGCCGATCGCCCGGCAGCCCTCCTCGACGTCGGCCTCCATGACCAGCGCCTCGGTGGCCGGGTCGGCCAGGTTGTACACGCAGGCCACCACGTTGCCCTCGTAGATCCGGCCCTTGTCGGCGGCGTACGCCTCCATCGAGCCGTGCCAGTCGAGGTGGTCCGGGGCCAGGTTGAGCACGGCCGCCGAGTACGGGCGCAGCGAGGGCGCCCAGTGCAGCTGGTAGCTGGAGAGCTCGACGGCGAGCACGTCGTACGGCTCCTCGGCGAGCACCGCGTCCAGCACCGAGACCCCGACGTTGCCGACGGCGGCGGTGCGCTTGCCGGCCGCGGTGAGGATCGAGGCGAGCATCTGGACGGTGGTGGTCTTGCCGTTGGTGCCGGTCACGGCCAGCCAGGGGGCGGGCTCGCCGGTGCCCGGCAGCGGCTTGCGCAGCCGCCAGGCCAGCTCGACGTCGCCCCAGACCGGCACGCCGGCCGCCGCGGCGGCGGCGAACAGCGGGCTGTCGGGGGCCCAGCCGGGCGAGGTGACGATCAGTGCGGTGCCCTCGGGCAGGCTCGCGCCGTCGCCCAGGCGCACCGCGACGCCCACCGCCTCCAGCTCGGCGGCGCGGGCCCGCAGGCCCTCGCCGCTGCCGCCGTCGACCACGGTGACGCTCGCGCCGAGCCCCTTCAGGACGCGCGCGGCGCTGATGCCCGAGACGCCGAGGCCGGCGACCACCACGGGCAGGTTCACAAAGTCAGGATTCGTCATCCGGTCCGGTATCCCGCGTAGAAGAGGCCGAGGCCGACGGCCACGCACAGGCCCTGGATGATCCAGAAGCGGACCACGACCAGGACCTCGCTCCAGCCCTTGAGTTCGAAGTGGTGCTGCAGTGGTGCCATCTTGAAGACGCGCTTGCCGGTCATCCGGAAGGAGCCGACCTGGATGATCACCGACAGCGTGATGATCATGAAGAGGCCGCCGAGCAGGATCAGCAGCAGCTCGGTGCGCGAGCAGATCGCCAGACCGGCCAGGGCGCCGCCGAGGGCGAGCGAGCCGGTGTCACCCATGAAGATCTTGGCGGGCGAGGTGTTCCACCAGAGGAAGCCGAAGCAGGAGCCCATCAGGGCGGAGGCCACCACCGCGAGGTCCAGTGGGTCCCGGACGTCGTAGCAGGCGCCGGTGGCGGAGATGAAGTAGGCGCAGCTCTGGGTGTACTCCCAGACGCCGATGAAGGTGTAGGCGCCGAAGGCCATCACCGAGGCGCCGGTGGCCAGACCGTCCAGGCCGTCCGTCAGGTTCACGCCGTTGGAGGTCGCCGCGATCATGAAGTACGCGAAGATGACGAACAGCACCGGGCCGATCGACCACTTGAAGTCGCGCACGAAGGACAGCGACTGGGAGGCCGGGCTGAGCCCGCGGTCGTCGTGGAACTGCAGCGCCAGGACGGCGAACACCAGACCGACGATGGACTGGCCGGCCAGCTTCGCCTTCGCCCGCAGGCCGAGCGAACGGCGCTTGACGACCTTGATGTAGTCGTCCAGGAAGCCGACCAGGCCCAGGCCCGCGGTCAGGAAGAGCACCAGCAGCCCGGA
This sequence comes from Kitasatospora sp. NPDC059146, assembly GCF_042786665.1. Classification (NCBI taxonomy): domain Bacteria; kingdom Bacillati; phylum Actinomycetota; class Actinomycetes; order Kitasatosporales; family Streptomycetaceae; genus Kitasatospora; species Kitasatospora sp. NPDC059146. Next base: position 11,503 of record NZ_JBHZCY010000138.1, read on the forward strand.
GGCGGTCGGGCTGTCGCCCGTTATCGCCTTCGTGGCGAAGTACGCGATCAGGGTCGCCAGGATGAAGGCGATGCCGCCCATGGTGGGCGTGCCCTTCTTGCTGTGGTGCGCCTTGGGGCCGTCGTCACGGATGTACTGGCCGTAGCCGCCCCGTGCGAGCAGCTTGATCAGGGCGGGCGTGCCGACCAGCGAGAGGATCAGGCCGATCATCCCGGAGAAGAGGATCTGCTTCATCATCGGGCAGCACCGTCCGCCAGGAGGGCCTCGGCCACCTTCTCCAGCCCCACCGAACGGGACGCCTTCACCAGGACCACATCCCCCGGCCGAAGCTGACTGCGCAGCAGTTCGACCGCCGCGTCCGCGTCGGACACCAGCACCGACTCCTCACCCCACGAACCTTCGTTCCTCGCACCGAGTTCCATGCAGGCCGCCTCGCGTCCACCCACCGCCACCAGCTTGGTGACGTCGAGTCGGACGGCGAGCCGCCCGATGGCGTCGTGCTCGGCCAGGCTCTCCTCGCCGAGCTCCCGCATCTCGCCGAGCACCGCCCAGGTACGGCGGCGCTCCGGACCGCGGCCGCCGATCGAGACCAGCGCCCGCAGCGCGGCCCGCATCGAGTCGGGATTCGCGTTGTAGGCGTCGTTGACGACGGTGACACCATCGGCCCGGTCGACGACCTCCATGCGCCAGCGGGACAGCGCACCCGCTTCGCCCAGGGCTGCCGCGGTGTCGTCGACGGTCATCCCGAGCTCCGTCGCCACCGCGGCGGCGGCGAGGGCGTTCGAGACGTGGTGCTCACCGTACAGGCGCAGTTGTACGGGTGCGGAACCGGCCGGGGTGGTGAGCGTGAACGATGGCCGCCCGGTGGCGTCCAGGCGAACGTCGGTCGCCCGGACGTGGGCGTCCGGGGACTCCCCGAACAGGACCACCTTCGCCCTGGTGCGCGACGCCATGGCGCGCACCAGCCGGTCGTCCGCGTTCAGGATCGCGGCGCCGTCGGCGGGCAGCGCCTCGACCAGCTCGCCCTTGGCCTCGGCGATCGCCTCCTGGGAGCCGAACTCGCCGACGTGGGCGGTGCCGACGTTGAGCACCAGGCCGATCCGCGGCGGGGTGATCGAGGTGAGGTACTCGATGTCGCCCTTGTGCCGGGCGCCCATCTCCATGACCAGGTGCCGGGTGCCCTCCTCGACCCGCAGCGCGGTCATCGGGTGGCCGATCTCGTTGTTCAGCGAGCCGGGCGGGAAGACCGTCTCGCCGTGGCGCTGGAGCAGCTGGGCGATCAGGTCCTTGGTGCTGGTCTTGCCGGCCGAGCCGGTCAGCGCGACCACCGTGGTGCCCTCGGCACGGGCGACCACGGTGCGGGCCAGCCTGCCGAGGGCCTCCACCACACTGTCGACCAGGACGGCGGGCACGCCGACCGGGCGGGAGGCCAGCACCGCGACGGCGCCGGCCTCGACCGCGGTGGCCGCGTAGTCGTGGCCGTCCACGTGCTCGCCGACGAAGGCCGCGAACAGGCCGCCGGGGCTCACCTTCCGCGAGTCGACCTCGACCGGGCCGGTGACCAGGGTGTCCGGGGCGGCGCCGTCCAGGGTGCCGCCGACGGCGGCGGCCACCTCGGCGAGGGTCAGTGCGATCACTGCTGCTCTACTCCTCGGTCGCCCCGGTCGGCCGTGGTCCGCGCGATCGAGCTCCGTCGGATCTCCTCGTGCAGCACCTCCCGGTCGTCGAAGGGGCGGATCTCGTCTCGAACATATTGGCCGAGCTCGTGGCCCTTGCCGGCCACCAGCACGGTGTCCCCGGCCCGGGCGCGGGTGACCGCGAGCCGGATCGCCTCCGCCCGGTCGGGGACGACCAGGACGTCCCCGCGCTCGGCCTCGGGCACCGCGGCGGCGCCGGTCAGCATGCTGGCGAGGATCGCCAGCGGGTCCTCGCTGCGCGGGTTGTCACTGGTCAGCAGGGCGGTGTCGGCGAGCCGGGCGGCGATCGCGCCCATCGGACCGCGCTTGTGCGGGTCGCGGTCGCCGCCGCAGCCGACCACGACGTGCAGCCGGCCCTTGGTGACCTCGCGCAGCGAGGCCAGGACGGCCTGGAGGGCGTCCGGCTTGTGGGCGTAGTCCACCACGGCGACGAACGGCTGCCCGCCGTCCACCCGCTCCAGCCGGCCCGGCACGCCGGGGACGGCGGCGATCCCGGCCACCGCCCGCTCCAGCGGCAGCCCGGCGGCGACCAGCACGGTGATCGCGGCCAGCGCGTTGGCGACGTTGAACGGGCCGGGCAGCGGGACGGAGGCGTCCGCCCCGGCGCCGTCCGGACCGACCACCCGGAAGGTGGAGCCGATCGGGCCGAGCTGGACGTCCACGGCCCGCCAGTGGGCCCCGGCGTCGCCGGTCGCGGAGAAGGTGGTCACCGGGATCTTGGCCTCGGCGGCGAGCCGGCGGCCGTACTCGTCGTCCAGGTTGACCACGCCCTGGCGGGACTTGCCGGGCTGGAAGAGCCGGGCCTTCGCCTGGAAGTAGTCCTCCATGTCCGGGTGGAAGTCGAGGTGCTCGGGGGTGAGGTTGTTGAACAGCGCGACGTCGTACGCCACCCCGTCGGTGCGGCCGAAGACCAGGGCGTGGCTGGAGACCTCCATGGTCACCGCGTCCGCGCCGCGCTCGGCCATCACGCCGAGGATCGCGTGCAGGTCGGTGGCCTCGGGGGTGGTCCGCTCGCTCTTGATCCGCTCCTCGCCGACCCGCATCTCGACGGTGCCGATCACGCCCGGGAGCCGCCCGGCGCCGCGCAGACCGCCCTCGACCAGGTACGAGGTGGTGGTCTTGCCGTTGGTGCCGGTCAGTCCGATCATCAGCAGCCGCTCGGACGGGTGGCCGTAGACGATCGCGGCCAGCTCGCCCATCCGGGCCCGCGGCCGGTCGACGACCAGCAGCGGCAGGCCCGAGGGCGCGGCCAGCTCGGCGCCGGCCGGGTCGGTCAGCACGGCCACCGCGCCGGCCGCCGCGGCCTGGCCTGCGAAGGCCGCGCCGTGGTGGTTGGCGCCCGGGAAGGCCACGTACACGTCGCCCGGGCGCACCGCGCGGGAGTCGTGGGTGACACCGGTGACGGCGGCGCCCTCGACGGGCGGCAGGCCCAGCCGGGAGGCCAGCTCGGCGAGCGGCAGGGCGGCGGTCCCGGTCGGGCGGGGCGGACTCACGGTGGTTTGATCGGGTTTCGGCACGGCGCGAAGGCTATCCGCCGAAGGGTGCCCAGGGCCAAACCGGCCCTTCGCCGCGCCGTCGTCCGCACCGGCCCGCTGGTTGCTCATCCTCGTTCACGGCTTCCACTCGACGGCCAGGTTCGGCGCCTGGCTCCCGCTCGGCGGGACCTGCATGGTTTTCAGGGTGAACTCCATCACCTGCTTGAACACCGGCCCGCACAGCTGGCCGCCGAAGTGCCCGTTGACCGGGCCCTGGAGGGTGCAGGAGACGGTGTAGCGGGGGGCGTCGGCGGGCGCGAAGCCGATGAAGGAGGCGGTGTAGCCGTCGTAGCCCTTGCCGTCGGCGGCCCCCCGGTTGGCGGTGCCGGTCTTCCCGGCGACCCGGTAGCCGGGGATCGCGGCCTTGCCGCCGGTCCCCTGCTCGTCGTCGACGACCGACTCCAGCATCGAGGTGAGGGTCTTGGCGGTCTGCTCGCTGACCACCCGGGTCTGCTCGCCCGCCGGGGTCGGGGCGTACTTGCCGTCCGGCCCGGTGATCCCCTGGACGATGCTGGGCGCGACCCGTACCCCGCCGTTGGCGATGGTCGAGTACACCGAGGTGGCCTGGAGCGCGTTCATCTGCAACGGGCCCTGGCCGAAGGCGATGTTGTACTTCTCCGAGGCGACCAGGTCCTCCGGCTTCTTGAGCTTGCCCGCGGTCTCCCCCGGGAAGTTCACACCGGTCGGCTGGGCCACCCCGAACTTGCGCATGTAGCCGTCCAGGATCTGGTTGGCCTTCAGCTGGTCGCCGTCGCCGAGCGTCTCGATCGCTTCGATGGTCCCGATGTTGGAGGACTTGGCGAGCACCCCGGCCAGGGTCAGGTACCAGGTGCCGTGCACGACGTCGTCCCTGAACTCCTGCCCGGCCCGGATCAGCGGGTAGGGCACCGTCACCTTGGTGTCCCAGTTCGCCTTGCCGGTGTCCAGCACGGCGGCCAGGCTCATCAGCTTGGCGGTGCTGCCCGGCTCGTACGCGTCCACCAGGGCCGGGTTGCCCATCTGGGACTGCTTGGCGAGGCTCAGGTCGTTGGGGTTGAAGCCGGGCGCGGAGGCCATCGCGATGACCTGGCCGGTCTTCACGTCCTGGACCACCACGTAGCCCTTCTCCGCGCCGGAGTTGGCCACCTGGTCGGTGATCGCCCGCTGGGCGGCCCACTGGATGTCCCGGTTGACGGTCAGCTTGATGTCGCTGCCGGACACCGCCGGGTCCATCGAGCCCCCGGCGGTGGGCACCAGCCGCCCGCCCGCCTGGGCGTAGCTGCTGTGGCCGTCCTTGCCGGCCAGCTGCTTCTGGTACTGCAGCTCCAGCCCGCCCGCGCCCTCGCCCTCGCCGTTGACGAAGCCGACCAGGTTGGCGGCCAGCCCCTCGGCCGGGTAGATCCGCTTCTGGGTCTCCCGGTTGAACACCCCGGCCAGCGGGTTGGCGCACTCGTTGTCCACCCGGGTGCGCCCGCCCTGGTCGGCCGGCTTGCCGATCAGCTTCTTCTGGGCCTGGCAGGCGCGCGTGCCGGCCTTCTTCTCCAGGCCCGTCTTGAGGTCGCTGATCTGGGTCTTGGCGGCCGGGGTCTGCTGCGCGGCGAGCCGCTTGTAGCGGGTCTTCGGGGTGTGCAGGTCGGCGGCGATCTTCTCCTTGGCCACGCCGAGGATCGGCGACAGCAGCGCGGCCGCCTGCTCGGGCGCGTCCGGGATGCCGGTCGCCTCGGGGGTGAACATCGCCGGGTCGGCGGTGATGTCGTACGCGTCCACGGTCGCCGCGAGGGCGACGCCGTCGGAGGACGTTATCGAGCCGCGCTCGGCGGTGATCGGGATGTTCTGGTAGCGGTTGGTGTTCGCGTCGGCGGCCAGCGCGTCGGCGTCGACCAGCTGGAGCTGCACCAGGCGCCCGGCGAAGACCGAGAACACCAGCGACAGCACCACGGTGATCACCCGCAGCCGGCGCTTCGGCTCGGCCAGCCGCAGCGCCTTGGGGCGGTGCGGCAGCCTGGGCTTCGGGCGCGGCCGCACGGCCGCCTGGCTGCGGGCCGGCGGACGGCCCTCCGGGCGGCGCTGCTGCGGCGCCCGCGGGGTACGGCCGACGGAGGCGGACCGGGCGGGCTGCGCCTTGGCCGACTGGCCGCGCGCGGGCTGGCCCTTGGCCGGCTGGGCCTTCGGGCTCTGCGCCTTCGGCGACTGGGCCTTCGCGGGCTGGACCTTCGCTGGCTGGACCTTGCCGGACTGGCCGCGGACGGCCTGCCCCTTCGCGGGCTGGCCGCGCCCGGCCACCGGCCTGGCCGTACCGCTGCGCGGCGGCTGGCGGCGGGCGGAGCCGGACCCCGAGCCCGACCCCGAGCCGGAGGGCTGGCGAGGTGTCGTCATCGGGTACCACCCCCGTGCTGGGCCGGCGCGCTCGTCACCGGGTTGAGCTGGATCACCGAGTCGCCGGCCGAGGCCGCCGGGGTCGGCGGCGCCGAGGGGCTCGGCTGGGCCGGGGGCTGGGCGCTCGGCGAGCCGGACGGCTGTCCGGAGGGCTGCGCCGGGGCGGCGCTCTGCGCGCCCGGCGCGGGCTTGGTCGGCCACGGGTCGACCGTCGACTTCTTCACCGGCGGGCTGTCCTGCGCCGGGCCGGGCGTGCCGACCACCTTGCCGCCGTTCGGCACGTCCAGGAAGGCCATCCCGCCGGCCGGGACCATGCCCAGCTCGCCGGCCCGCTTGGCCAGCGCGTCCGGGGCCGAGCTCTGGTCGATCTCGTGCTGGAGGCTCTGCTGCTCGTCGGTCGCCTTGGTGGTCTGCTTCTGCAGCCGGGACAGTTCGAAGGAGCCCTCGTTGAGCGCCGTGTTCAGCGCCAGCAGGCCGAGCAGCCCCGCCGCCAGCAGCACCACCACGAGCACCGCGAACGGCGTGCGCCCCCGCACGGGGCGCCGCCCCGGCCGGACCGTGATGCGTGCCCTGCCCTGTCCGGGGAGTCCTCCCCGCCCCGCCCGGACCTCACCGGCCACCGGCCCCACCGTTCTCCTCCGCCCTTCGGACCCCGCCGGAGCCTTCCTCAGCCCCGCTTGCTTCGGTCCCTGATCCTCTCCGCCACCCGCAGCCGCACGGGCGCGGCGCGCCGGTTCTCCTCGATCTCCTCCTCGGTGGCCTGCTCGGCACCGCGGGTGATCAGTTTGAGCCAGGGCTGGTGCTCCTCCGGGACGAAGGGGAGCCCCGGCGGGGCGGTGCTGGTCGCTCCGGCGGCGAAGTACTGCTTCACCAGCCGGTCCTCCAGCGACTGGTACGACATCACCGCGATCCGGCCGCCCAGCGCCAGGACGTCCAGCGCCCCCGGGATCGCCCGGTCCAGGACCTCCAGCTCACCGTTGACCTCGATCCGCAGCGCCTGGAACGTCCGCTTGGCCGGGTTCCCGCCGGTCCGGCGGGTCGCCGCCGGAATGGCGTTGCGCACCAGATCGACCAGACGCGCGCTGTTGGTGAACGGTTCCTTCTCCCGCTCCCGCAGGATGACCGAGGCGATCTTCCCGGCGAACCGCTCCTCCCCGTACACCTTGAGGATCCGGGCCAGGTCGCCGTGGCCGTAGGTGTTCAGCACCTCCGCCGCGCTGATCCCCCGGGTCTGGTCCATCCGCATGTCCAGCGGCGCGTCCTGGGCGTAGGCGAAACCGCGGTCGGCCTCGTCCAGCTGCATCGAGGAGACGCCGAGGTCGAACAGGACGCCGTCGATCCGGTCGATGTCCAGGCGCTCCAGCACCTCGGGGATCTCGTCGTACACCGCGTGCACCAGCGTGGCCCGGTCGCCGAAGGGGGCCAGCCGCTCGCCGGACAGCTTCAACGCCTGCGGGTCGCGGTCCACCGCGACCAGCCGGACCTCCGGGAACTGGGTCAGCAGCGCCTCGCTGTGGCCGCCGAGGCCCAGGGTCGCGTCGACCACCACGGCACCGGGGCGGGAGATCGCCGGCGCCAGCGCGTCCATGCACCGCTGCAGCATCACCGGAACGTGCTTGGGACCCGGTTCGTTGGTGGTCATGCGCGGCGGCGCCCTTCCTCGGTGCGGAGCAGCCCGACGATCCGGGAGCTCCGACCATTCTCGCCCACCACCCGCCGGCACGACGACGCGGCCCGTGGTCCCCGCCCGCTCGAGGGGAAGGTCGTGACCGCCCGGCGCCGGGGAAGGTGCGCCAGGTGGACACGGAGCGGGTGGAGGCCACGAGCCGCATCGGCCGGGCCGCACACCGTTCGGCACGGCCCGGTTGACGGGCTCCGAGGGGTGTGCTCCAACGCGCCGCAACTCTATCGCGGCGGCCCCGCCAGTCAATGGTCCGCTCCGGCGCACCACCCGGGCGGCGGTACGGATCACCGCAGGTCGCGGCCGTCGGAGCGGCCCGGTGGGGTCCCGGCCGACAGCCCCCGGCGACCGGCGCGCGCCCCGTCGAGCGACCGGGTACGAACCCGTCCCCGGACCGGCCCGGACGGACCCTCCGGTTGTCGCTATGCACTCGCTCACGGCGGTGCGTTCTGTAGCTCTCCGCCCCACCGCGCGGCCCCGGACGGCACTAACGTCGCCACCATGACCGTGACCCCCGACCGGCCGACGCCGAACGCCGCCGCCGACCCCGCCGGACCCACCATCATCGACCGCTTCGTGGCGGCCAACCGCGAGTACGCGGTGGACTTCCGCGACGGCGGCATGGACGCCCGCCCCGTCCAGCGGATCGCCGTGGTGGCCTGTATGGACGCCCGGCTCGACCTCTTCGCGGCGCTCGGCCTCGCCCTGGGCGACGCCCACGTCATCCGCAACGCCGGCGGCGTCGTCACCGACGACACCATCCGGTCCCTGACCATCAGCCAGCGCGCCCTGGGCACCCGCTCGATCGCGCTGATCCACCACACCGGCTGCGGACTGCTCGGCCTGACCGAGGACTTCCGCCGCGAGCTGGAGCTGGAGGTGGGGCAGCGCCCGCAGTGGGCGGTGGAGGCCTTCGTCGACCTGGACGGCGACGTCCGCCAGTCCATGCAGCGGGTGCGCACCTCCCCGTTCCTGCCGTACACCGACGACGTCCGCGGCTTCGTCTTCGACGTCCACACCGGGCTGCTGCGCGAGATCCGCTGACCGGAGCCCGCCCGCTCTCATTCGGCGAGGGCCGAATGGTGACTTCTGACCGCCGAACGGGGGAGAATGCGCCTGCCGGTCGGACCCCGAACCACCTGGGGCGGCCGGGCCGCAGGCCGCCCACCGGCGCCGGATCCTCGTTCGGAACCGCCCCCGGGACGGCCGCGTCAAGCATGGGGTGGGGTCCGGCCTCGGGTGAGGCGGGCACGGTGTGCCAGGGAGCGTAAACGGGTGACGAGCTACAACGATCAGGCCGGTCTCGGCAGTCCTGCGGGGGGCGAGCAGAGGGCGAACGGGTACCGTCCGGTCGGGCTCCCGGAGCTCGCGGCGGTCGTGGACCGGGTCCGCGCCAACATCGAGAGCGTGATCGAGGGGAAGCCCGAGGCCGTCCGGATCGCCCTGACCGTCCTGCTCGCCGAGGGCCACCTGCTGCTGGAGGACGTGCCCGGCGTCGGCAAGACCATGCTGGCCAAGGCGCTCGCCAAGTCCGTGGACTGCACCGTGCGCCGCATCCAGTTCACCCCCGACCTGCTGCCCTCGGACGTCACCGGCACCAACATCTACGACCAGCAGCAGCACGACTTCGAGTTCCGCCCGGGCGCGATCTTCGCCCAGATCGTGGTCGGCGACGAGATCAACCGCGCCTCGCCGAAGACCCAGTCCGCGCTGCTGGAGTCGATGGAGGAGCGCCAGGTCACCATCGACGGCACCAGCTACGAGCTGCCCTCGCCGTTCATGGTCGTGGCCACCCAGAACCCGGTCGAGATGGAGGGCACCTACCCCCTCCCGGAGGCCCAGCGGGACCGCTTCATGGCCCGGGTCTCGATCGGCTACCCCAGCCCCGAGGCCGAGTTCGCGATGCTCGACGTGCACGCCGGTGCCAACCCGCTGGCCGACCTCCAGCCGGTCGCGCACGCCGCCGACATCCTCAAGCTGGTCGAGCTGGTCCGCACCGTGCACATCGCCGACCCGGTCCGCCGCTACGCCGTCGACCTGGTCGGCGCCACCCGCACCAGCCCCGAACTGCGGCTGGGCGCCTCGCCGCGCGCCACCCTGCACCTGGTCCGGGCCGCCCGCGCCGCCGCCGCGCTGGACGGGCGCGACTACGTCACCCCGGACGACATCCAACGGCTGGCCGTCCCGGTCCTGGCGCACCGCCTGATGCCGACCGCCGAGACCCAGCTCGGCCGCCGCACCGCCGAGCAGATCGTGACCGACCTGGTCACCCGGCTGCCGCTGCCCCGGCCGCAGGGCGGCCCGGCCGTCCGGAGGGGCTGAGGTGGCCTCATCCGACGGAACGGGCGGGCTGCGGGCCGGACTGCACGGCCTCACCACCCGGGGCCGCTCCTTCCTCGCGGCCGGTCTGACCGCGGTGGTCTGCGCCTACCTGCTCGACCAGGACGCGCTGCTGCGGGTCGGCGTCCTGCTCACCGCCCTGCCGCTGGCCGCCGCCGCGGTGGTCGCCAACACCCGGTACCGGGTGGCCAGCGGACGCCGGCTCAGCCCGCACCGGGCGATCGCCGGCCAGGAGGCCCGCGTCCACCTGCGGGTGGACAACGTCTCCCGGGTGCCCACCGGGCTGCTGCTCCTGGAGGACAAGGTCCCGTACGTGCTCGGGCCGCGGCCGCGGTTCGTGCTCGACCGGGTCGAGCCGCGCGGCTTCCGCGAGGTCTCCTACCGGGTCCGCTCCGACCTGCGCGGCCGCTACCTGCTCGGGCCGCTGCAGCTGCGGCTGTCCGACCCGTTCGGGATGTGCGAGGTCAACCGCGCCTTCGCCGCCTCCGACGTGCTCACCGTCGTCCCGCAGGTCCTGGCGCTGCCGCAGGTGCGGCTCCGCGGCGAGTGGATCGGCCAGGGCGAGAGCCACGCCCGCACCCTGGCGCTGGCCGGCGACGACGACGTGATCCTGCGCGAGTACCGGCCCGGCGACGACCTGCGCCGGGTGCACTGGCGCTCCACCGCCCGGTACGGCGAGCTGATGGTGCGCCGCGAGGAGCAGCCGCAGAAGGCCCGCGCCACCGTCCTGCTGGACACCCGCGAGGTGGCCCACCGGGGCAGCGGCCCCGCCTCCTCCTTCGAGTGGGCGGTCAGCTGCGCCGCCTCCGTCGCCGTGCACCTGCTGGAGCGCGGCTACCAGACCCAGCTGCTCACCGACACCGGGCACTGGGTGCCCGGGCCCGGCAGCGGCGGCCACAACGTCGCCGCCGACACCTCCGGGCTGATCCTGGACGCCCTCGCGGTCGCCGACCTGTCGGACGGCGCCGGGCTGTCCCGCGCCGAGGAGCCGCTGCGGGCCGCCGGCGAGGGTCTGCTGGTGGCCGTCCTCGGCGACCTGGACGCGGCGCAGGCCACCCGGCTGGCCCGGCTACGCGGCCGCACCGGCGGGGCGATCGCCTTCCTGCTCGACACCGGCACCTGGGCCGGTGTGCGGATGCTCGCCCCCGACACCGGCGGCGACGAGTTCCGCGAGCGGGTCCGGGAGCTGCGCGCGGCCGGCTGGACGGTCCTGCCGGTCCGGGCGGGCGACTCCGTGCCGGACCTGTGGCGGTCCGCCGACGGCGCCAAGACCACCGCCCCCTACCGAGATGAGGCCGGCGCGTGACCACCCGGGCCAAACTGACCGTTTACTCGGCGCTGGCCACCGCCCTCGCCTCGCTGTGCCTGCTGCCGCTGCTGACCATCCGCAGCTGGCTCACCTACGCCTTCCTGGTGATCGCCGTGATCTCGGCGGTCGGCGCCGGCCTGCGCCGCTCCCCGCTGTACCGCTGGTCGGTCCCGGTGGCCCAGGTGCTGGTGCTGCTCCTGCTGATGCTGTTCGGCTTCGCCGGGTCCGGGCTGACCGGCGGGGTGCTGCCCGGGGCGCCCGCGATGCGGATGCTCAGCCAGGTCTTCTCCGCCGGTCTGGACGACATCAGCCAGTACGCCCTCCCGGCGCCGCCGACCGCGGGCCTGCGGCTGATCCTGGTCTCCTCGGTCGGCCTGATCGCCGTGCTGGTGGACACCATCGCGGTGACCTACCGGCGCTCGGCGCTGGCCGGGCTGCCGCTGCTGGCGCTGTACTCGATCGGCAACGGCGTCGCCGGGGACCACGGCAGCTGGGTCTGGTTCGGCTTCGCCTCGGCCGGCTACCTGCTGCTGCTGTTCGCCGAGGGCGAGGACCGGGTCTCCCGCTGGGGCCGGGTCTTCCGCGGCAGCGCGCGCGGCACGGTCACCTCCAGCCGGATCAGCCAGGGCGGCCAGCAGGTCGGCGTCCTGGCGCTGGCCCTGGCCCTGCTGCTGCCGGTCTTCCTGCCGCGCTGGGACCTCGGGCTGCTGGACTCGGGCTCGTCCGGCGGGTCGTCCGGGCACGGCGCCGCCGGGAGCGTGGCCACCAGCCTCGACCCGCTGGTCAGCCTGGAGGCGGCGATCAGCAAGCCGTCCGACAACGAGCTGCTCACCTACACCCTGGAGAGCGACCTCGCCGACCAGACCTACCTGCGCACCGGCTCGCTGGACCAGTTCGACGGCACCAACTGGAAGCTCGGCAGCACGGTGGTCAGCGACCTCCCGGCCACCCTGCCCACCCCCGAGGGCCTGCGGGTCACCAACGTCCCCCGGATCGAGGGCGACTTCCAGATCAGCAACGGCCTGCAGAACAGCTGGCTGCCGATGCCGTACCCGGCCGCCTCCGTCCAGGTCCCCAACCGCAACGAGTGGAAGCTCGACCCGATCACCCGCACCGTCCTGCCGACCAACGACAAGGCGATCAGCGGCCTGCGCTACCACGTCAGCACGCTGGACCTGCGGCCCACCGCGGACGAGCTGCGCACCGCGCCGCTCGCCCCGCAGGACATCCGGGACCGCTACACCGCCGTCCCGTCCGACCTGCCGGCCGTGGTCGCCGAGCAGGCCAGGGCGGTCACCGCCAACGCGCGCAGCGACTACGACCGGGCGACGGCGCTGGTGAACTTCTTCACCGGCCCGGGGTTCAAGTACGACACCTCGGTCGAGGGCGGCACCGGCAGCAACGCGATCGCGGTCTTCCTGCGCGACCGCCGCGGCTTCTGCGTGCACTTCGCCTCCACCATGGCGGCGATGGCCCGGGTGCTGAAGATCCCGGCCCGGGTCGCGGTCGGCTTCACCCCCGGCGACAACAAGGGCGACAACGTCTACTCGGTCAGCGGCCGGATGTACCACGCCTGGCCCGAGCTGTACTTCTCCGGCTACGGCTGGATGCGCTTCGAGCCGACCCCGAGCCGGGGCGTCCCGGCCCGCTACAGCGAGGCGTCCAGCGCCCCGACCACGGCGCCCTCCCAGGCACCGACCGCCGCGGCGACCAGCTCGGCCGCCGTCCCGGCGCCGTCCCAGAGCTCCGACTGCACCGCCAAGCAGCGCCAGCTGGGCGACTGCGGGTCCAAGGGCAAGGCGGCCGGCCGGACCGCCGACGAGTCCTGGCTGCTGTCCGGCCAGGTGCTCGGCACCCTGGCCGTCGTGGTGGTGCTGATCGCGCTGCTGCTCGTACCGATGTTCTGGCGGACCGCCGTACGACGCCGCCGGCTCGGCGGTGGAGGGCGGCGCCGGCCCGGCGGGGACGGCCCGGGCGAGCTCACCGACGCCCAGGTGCTGGCCGCCTGGGACGAGCTGGTGGATTCCGCCTGGGACGTCGGAATTCCCCCGGACGAGTCACGCACCCCGCGCTCGGCCGCCCGGCGGATCACCGAGACGGCGGACCTGGACGCGGACGCGGCGGCCGCCGCCGGACGGCTGGCGCTGGCCACCGAGCGGGTGCTCTACGCCCCGGCCGGGCAGGTCACCACGGCCCCGCTGGCCGCCGACGTCCGCACCGCCCGGCGGGCCCTGTGGGCCGGGGCCGGCCGGGCCGGGCGGCTGCGGGCCCTGCTGCTGCCGCCGTCCTCGGCCCAGCTGTGGTGGCGGACCTCCGACACGGCGCGGGCGGCCCGGGCCGCCGTGGCCACCCGGGCGGGCCGGGCCGCCGAGGCGGTCGCCGGTCCGGTGCGACGGCTGACCGGCCGGCGCAAGGGGTCCACCCCGGAGTCCTGAGGCAACGCGAGAGCCGGGG